>JASHQN010000066.1 GCA_030039135.1 Thermoplasmata archaeon
GTCCCGGGTCGATCGGCGCGGTGCCGCCCGTCGGAGACGAACGATGCTCTGTGAGATGTGCGGGCGGGAGGTCGACCGAACGGCGCCGGTCCGCATCGAGGGCTCGGTGCTCGCCCTTTGCGGCGACTGTGCGCGGTTCGGGAAAGCGGTGAACCCGATCCCGGCCCCGACGGCCGTGCGCGCCACCGGGTCCCGACCGACCTTCGGCGCGTCGGCCGTGCGCGCGGGCGCAGGCCCCCGTCGGCTCGAGGAGCGGGACCTCTACCAGGAGATCGGGGAGATGGAGCTCGCCCCGGACTGGCCGAGGAGGATCCGCATCGCCCGGGAGACCCTGCAGTGGACGCCCGAGGTCCTCGGCAAGAAGCTGAACGAGAAGAAGTCGATCGTGCTCAAGCTCGAGACCGGAAGTTTCCGCCCGCCGGACGACCTCGTCCGTCGCATCGAGCGGTTGCTCAAGGTCCGGCTCCGAGCGGACGCGGCGGCGTCGTCCTGACGGGGGCGGTGCCTCAGCGCCTCGCGACGCGCCGGGCGCGCCCGTTGGGGGGCAGGAGGTACTCCAGGATGGCCTTCTGCGCGTGCAGACGGTTCTCCGCCTGATCCCACACGACCGAGCGGGGGCCGTCGATCACCTCGTCGGTGATCTCCTGCCCCCGGTGGGCGGGCAGGTCGTGCATCACGAGCGCGTTGCTCGCAGCGAGCTCGAGCAGGTCCTGGTTCACTTGGAAGCCTTGGAACGCGGATTCGCGGGCGGCCTCCTCGGCCTCGTCTCCCATCGATACCCAGACGTCGGTGTAGAGCGCATCCGCGCCTCGCGCGGCGACGCGGGGGTCCGTCGTCAGCGCGATCCGCGCACCGGATCGGTCCGCGAGGGATCGGGCTTGCTCGACGATCGCCGGAGACGGGGCGTACGCCTCCGGCGTCGCTGCCGTCAGGCTCAATCCGACCGCCGCCGTCCCGAGGAGCAGGGAGTGAAGGACGTTGTTCCCGTCCCCGATCCACGCGAGCCTTCGGCCGCCCCACTTCCCGTCCCACCGCTCCCGCAGGGTCAGGAGGTCGGCGACGATTTGGCAGGGATGCTCGACGTCGTCGAGCGCGTTGATGACAGGGATCGACGCGTGCTGGGCGAGCTCGATTTCGTCCGCGTGGCGAAACGCGCGGTAGGCGATCGCGTCGCAGTAGCGGGAGAGAACTCGTGCCGTATCACCGATCGTCTCTCCGCGACCGAGCTGGAGATCGCGGGAGGATAGGTAGAGGGCGTGGCCGCCGAGATCGTGGATGGCGACCTCGAACGAGGCTCGTGTCCGGGTGGAGGGCTTCTCGAAGATGAGGGCGAGAGTGCGGCCCGGGAGGGAGGGGCGGCCGCGGCCGGCGTGTCGATCCCGCTTGAGGCGCTCGGCGCGCGCCAGGATCGTCTCGAGATCGGCCGCGATATCGGCGATGGAAAGGAGGTCCTTGGGACGTACCGTACGGGGCACGGCGCACGAAGGTCCGTGGCTCGCTAAACCGTTACCGCTCCCGGCACGGTCGAGGAAGGTTAAGAAGTCGGCACCGTTGCGCCGCGCCGAGGATTCGAATGCCAGCGAGCGCTAGGGCCCGACGTAGGGCCGGGAAGTCCTCCTCCACCGGTTCGCGAGCACGGCGGACCCTTACCCCCACGACCAAGGCCCGGAAGGTCTTCATGGTCACCGGCGGGGTGACGAAGTTCGCCAAGGCGCACCCGGCCATGGACTTTCGTCTCATGGTCAAGCGTGCGTACGACTACGCGCTCAAAGGGATACCGAACCTCACCAAGGACCGGATCGACGGAACGCGGATCTCCTACTTCTCCGACCACTTCTCGCGCCAGTTGAAGGCCGCGAGCATGGTCCAGGACTACCTCGGGATGAACCCGAAAGGGTCCGTCCGCATCGAGTGGGGGGGCGCGACCGGGGGCGAGTGCTTCCAGGCCGCGTACGAAGCGGTCGCGAGCGGGCGCATGGACGTCTGCCTCGGCGCCGGCTACGAGACGATGAGCCGGGTCGCGACGTGGAAGGGCAACGAGTTCATCGCCCTCGCCTCCGACACGAACTTCGATTTCCCGCTCGGGGGCTTCTATACCGGCTACTACGCCCTGATGGTCGTTCGCCACATCTACGAGTACCTCCGGCGCCGCAAGTTCGCGGCGATCACCGACGAGCGCGAGGCGCAGCGGCGCGCGATCGCCGAGGGAAGCCGTATCATGAGCCTCGTCTCGGTCAAGAACCACACGAACGCGCTCCACAACCCCTACGCCCAGTATCCGAAGCGGCTCACGGTCGACGACGTCCTCAAGTCCGAGATGATCAGCTACCCGCTCACCCGCGAGCAGATCTGCACGATGAGCGACGGGGCGGCGGTCGTCGTCCTGTGCACCGAGGAGCGGGCGAAGGAGTTTACCGACCGGCCCGTGCGGATCATCGGCGTGGGCACCGGAACGGACACCATGCGCCTCGCGGACCGCCCGTTCGGCAAGGTCCCGCTCATGCCGCGAGAGTCGGCCGCCGATTACGAGGACCTCCTCTATCCCGGGGTCCACTCGTTCCGCGCCGGGCGCTCCGCCGGCCTCGAGGCCTACCGGATGGCGGGGATCACGAACCCGAACCGGGAGCTCGACTTTATCGAACTCCACGACGCCTACGCCTCGAGCGAGATCCAGACGTACGAGGATCTCGGGCTGTGCCGGTACGGGGAAGGGTACGACTTCGTCGAGCGGGGGGATCCTTTC
>JASHQN010000067.1 GCA_030039135.1 Thermoplasmata archaeon
CAGCGGGATTGCCTCCGACAAAACCTGCGGGCGGAGCGCCCAGTGGAGAGCGCGCTCATCGACCGTGTCAACCTCACGCCCGAGCAGCTTCTTCAGCTCCAGTCGCAGTCGTGCGGCGTCGAGGAGAGAGCTTCCCGCCCTCCACCGCACCAGTAGATCCACGTCGCTCCGTGGTCCCGCCTCCCGCCGCCGAACGGATCCAAAGACCCGAACGTTCTCGGCCCCGAACTTTCCGGCCAGCTTCAGGATCCTGTTACGCACGGGCAGCAGAATCTCATGAACGCCGAGTCCGTCGCCCATCTTCACCGGCTCAATCCGCGGAACGTCCCAGTACGCCGATTTGCAGCGTGGGCACAGCCGAGGCACTCGATTGCGGGTCCGCCAGGTGTAGATGCATCGATAGCAGTGGGCGTAGCGAATCTGCCGCCTCGTCATCCGAACCGCTAAGAAAACCATGACCGATACTTACTTACGGCTATCGGCGAAAGTAAATGCGCAGGTCGAATCGATGGCACGCACTCTCCCCCTGGTAGCGCGTGGCCGCAACCCCCGTTGCACTCAGGGGGACGGAGTCAGCGGGCACCGGCGAGTCTCTCACGGCGAAAACCCGAAGGGGTTGGTTGGGACCCGAACGCGATCAACCCCGCCACCGCCACTCCGGCGCCCGCTGGCTGGCCTCAAGAATCCGCTTCGCGACGAGTTTCTCGTTCTCAATCCAGTCGGCTCTGCCTCGAAAGATCGCGACTACTCCTGCGATCAGCAGAATCGGCGACACCCAAGTGACCCCGGTCCAGGTTGCGTAGCTGATGCTGACCGATGCCGGCCCGTAATGGAAGAGCCCCCACCCTAGGATGATAGAGCCCCCCGCGGGAACGCTCACCGTAAGGGCAGGGTTGTTGGAGGCACCGGATAGGCCGTAGATCTCGGAGCACCCGCTTTCGTTGGACTGGCCGTTGAAAAAGCCGCTGAAACTGCTCTGGGGCATGCGGCAAGTGGCGTAATCCAGGTACAGGGACGATGTGGAGCTCCAGAACAGCGTGAACGGTACCGAGCCCGTCACGGAAAATGCCGTGACGTTCACTTCGTAGATGTACCACTGATCCTCCGAAGCGAGTTTCGGAGGTGTTACGGTCTGAGTCCCACTCGGAACGACCGGAACGAATAGGAGCAGCCCACCGACGAGGAGCAAGACGAACGCAAGGATCCACAGTAGAGTCCAGCGCTCCACGGTAGCTCCGGAGCAAAGTGCGCCGCCGTATTGAATCTCTCGTTGCACCTATCGCCGGGCCGGAGTTCTGCCGGTCGCGTGGCCGATGAGACGACCACCTGCCGCCTCCCAGGGGTCAGTTGACAACGAACGATTCGGTCAGCCCTTCCCGCCAGTCAGTAGGTATCCGGGATGGGCTCATCCCAGGAGCGCTCGGGGGCGTCGTACAGTTCGAGGAAGTTTCCATCGGGGTCCTTGATGTACATGACACGATGACCGTTCGGTAGGACCCAGACGCCCTCCTCCCCCGGCGGTTTCCCTGTCTTCGGCTCCACTCCCAGCTCGTGGGTCGCCGGTTCGATCCCAAGTTTCTTCAGCCGCTCCCGCGCCTCCGGAACACTTCGGACTCGAATTCCGAAGTGATCTAGCCCCTCCCCCGGAACGTAGGGAGTGGCGAACCGCGACGCGGGAGCGTACCAATTCAGTTCGAACCGTTGCCCGGAGCGGCGATCCTTGAAGAGCACATACGCCCCGCCGTCGTACGCGACTCGCTTGAGTTCGATCAAGTCGAGCACCGAAGTGTAGAATTTCAGCGAACGGTCGAGGTCGGTCACTCGAATCCCGAAGTAGCTGAGCCAGGCGTCGCCCATGGGCGACGATCGCTCTCGGGCGATTAACCCTTGGTCGGCCGTGTTCAACGGTTGGACAAGATTAGGTCGATCATCCGAGGGCTTAACGCTCTCCTTTCTGACATGCCCAGGTCAGGCTGCAATCCCCGTTGCAACCCGTCCCGATGACGAGCCGAAGAATCGGTCAACGATTCTCCTCCCTGTGTCCAAACCCCCTACGTTCGAGAAGGTTCGGTTCCTCCTCGGACCCACGTGGGACAAAAAGTGCCCGCTAGTGACCTGCAACTCGCGACAGCCCGCAGGCCGGGGCTTAATCTAACGAGGGAGATTTTCGGGCCGAGCGCCGGCTAATCAACTGTCCGTTTAGAGGCCGCAAAACCGCCTGAAAGTCCCGAGGAGATCGCAAGGCAAATCTCTTCTGGCAAATGTCCGGACAGCAGTGCTTCGAGCCGGAACGACTCCCGGGCTCTGCGATCTCTGACCAGGTCTTGTGCGCCTGGGTCCCTAAACATGTCGCGCCACTCGCCGTCGCAGATCAGATCGAGCGCTCCCGGGTCCGATAGAATGTCCATGCGACCCCGGTCCTCGAGTTTGAGCGGGTACTCATCCATGGCGGTCCGCAAGCGGCAAAAGACACGGCGTTCGGGGTCAAGAACCTTCGGCGACCATTCAGGGTCTGTGTTATACTGCGACCCCCTTCTACAAGCGCCCTGGATAGTCTTTCTCAAACTCTCACGAGCTAATGCGTGAGATCCCCTCCATTCGAAAGGGCCCGGTTCATCCTCCGAACCCCCGGCAGAACAAAAAATGCCCGTTTGTAACCTGTAACTCGGTACAACCCCCCGGCCGGGGCTTAATCTAACGGAAGCGATTTTCGGGCCGTGGCCTCGACCCGTCGCCTCGCCGCCATCATGTTCACCGACATGGTTGGCTCGACGGCTTCGGCCCAA
>JASHQN010000068.1 GCA_030039135.1 Thermoplasmata archaeon
TCGGGATCGCTCCGGCCTCGGACTCCTTCTCGAACTCCCGGTCCTCCCACATGTCGTAGGCGATCGCGACCGCGGCCGCCTGCGTGATGATCGCGAGCGCGTTCACCAGGTGGAAGAAGAGGATCCCCTCGTAGACCGAGATCCCGAGTACGTACGAACTTGCGCCGACGTCGGCCCCGAGCAGCGCCCCGAGGAACGCCATGAGGATCGTGAGGGCGAACGTTGCCCGAGCGACCCGCTTGACCCGGCCGGGGACCCGGGTCCGTCGCAGCCAGACCATGTTCTGGTACGCGAGCGCCACGATGCCGACGCCGAGCGCGGCATGGAGGTAGGGCACCGCCGCCGGCGGGCTGGGCCAGGTGCCGAGGAGGAACTCGGCGAAGACGAGCCAGATCATCCCGTAGAGGGCGACCCACAGCCGCATCGGCTTTCTACGCGCCGAGCTTCTGGCCGCAGCTCGGGCAGAACGCGAACGCACCCATGGGGTGGACGCGTCCGCAGTTCTTGCACGCTACGAGGGCTGGGCCGGGGCTTGCGACAGCCGGGAGCCCGTAACCGGGAACCGGCGCCTGCTGCTCTCGGATCGCGTCGCCCAGCTTCGCGTACCCGATGAGATAGAAGATCCCCGGGATCACCCCCGCGAAGACGGAGAGGATGCCGATCACGAGGGTCGGGGTTTGAGCGCCCACGTAGTCCCCGCGCCGGATGCGCTCGTAGCAGAGCGTGTACGCGAAGTAGAGGAACACGAAGACCACGATCGCGATCGCCGCGACCACACTGATCGCCACCCACGCATACGCGAACGGATGGGCCAACGAGACTCCGATGAGCGCGGCGAACGCGACGAACAGGATGAGCCCCCCGATCACCTGGAGGATCAGGGCGATGAGCACCATCGTCTCGGCACTGTTGGCGGACGCCGGACGAGGGCCGGCCGTCGGGAAGACCACTGTGGGCGTGGGGTAACTCGCGGACATCGCCATTTTATTCCGTCGGCACGAGGTGAGGGTTCCGTCAACCCGGATTTACGTCGGCCGACCGCACGGCCGCCCGGGAGATCCGCGGCGATCGCCATCGGCCGGACGGGCGGCACGCCGTTCGGCAACCGTTAAGAAGCTCGCCCGGTCTCGCCGGCCCCCTCATGCGGCCGCTCGACGTCCTGCAACAGAGCCTCCACAAGCGGGTGCTCGTGGAGATGAAGGGTGGTCGGTCGTACCGGGGGGTCCTGGACGCCTTCGACCAGCACCTGAACCTCGTTCTCTCCTCCGCGGAGGAGGTCGTCAAGGAGGTCGTCACCGCCCGCCCGGGCCTCACGCTCGTGCGCGGCGACTCGATCATCTACATCTCCCCGTAACGGACCGGTCGACGATGACGAAGGGCACCTCCTCGAGCCGCGGCGGCAAGATCGTCCACATCATCTGCCGCCGGTGCGGCCGCCACTCCTACCACCGGCAGAAGGGGGTCTGCGCTTCGTGCGGGTTCGGCGCGACCGCCCGACGGCGCGGCTACGATTGGGCGAAGCTGCGCCGGTAGTCGGACGATACCGCGACACCGCCGGATCGCCCTCGATCCAGAACCGCAGCCGGCGCCGCGCGGCCCGGCGAACGCCGACCCGCGGCCCCGAGGCGATCCGGGGCGGTGCGCTCCGCCGGGGCGACAGGGCGACCCGCGATCCGGTCACCACGTCCCGACCGTCGTCCCGGATCGTGATGCCGAAGGCCCGGCACAGGCGCCCCGGTCCCGATCCCTCTCTCGGTCGGTCCCCTCGGAGGTCGGCCGCGCGCAGCAGCACCGCCTCGCCGCGCCGCGTTACGAGGTTCGCACAGACGACCTGGTGGATCCGATAGACGTAGAGCGTGCCCGGCCGCGCGAACATCGATCGGTTGCGCCGGCTCGGACCGCGGTAGGCATGGCTCGCGGGGTCGCCCCGTAGGTACGCTTCGGTCTCCACGATGCGGCCTCGTCGCGTCCCGCGGGCTCCCACGACCCAGAGTTCGGCGCCCAGGAGCTGCCGAGCCACGAACACCGTCGGACGATCGAAGAAGCGACGCCCGACGCGGGCGCGGCCACCGACCCTAGAGGATCTTGCCCCGGTCCGCGAGCGGATGCCCGTCAACGGCGATCGTCGCCTCCCCGACCGTGATCCAGGAGAGGTACCGACAGCGAAGACGGCCCCCGTAGAGCGTGTTCCCGCCGATCGCGACCGTCGCGGTGCCGCCCTCCTCGTCCTCGGCCTGGGGGACGCCCGGCGCGAGCGCACCGTTGAGCCCGACGGCGAACAGGCTCACGAACTCGCGGCCACGGGGGGCGGCGGCGAACTCCGCCTCGAACGTTTCGGAGCCTTCGGTGTACCAGTAGTTCCTCAGGCGCCCGCGGTCGACCTCCCACTGCGCTCCGCCCACCCGGCCGGACGGGAGGAAACTCGGCCGGTTCGCGACGACCGTTCCGGTCGCGCTGCCTTCCTCGACCGCGACGACGACCGAGCCCGGTGGGCTCGTCGCGGTCATGCGGCCGCGGCGACGGTCGGCCGCGTCGACGACCCCGTCGTCGACCCACGGGCGGCGACCTCGGAGCCGTAGCGTGAGATCGGTCCCGTTCGCGGCGGTAAGTCGGAGCTCCCGACCCTGCGCGAGCAGCCGCGCCACCCGTTCCCCCGCACGGGCGATCGCGGCGTAGTCCGGCTCGGTGATTGCCCGGATCAACTGGCTGCGCCACATCGCGCCGGGTACCCCCCAGTGTTCCGCCTGGGGATCGGAGGCGAACCCGAGGAGGCATCGGATCCCCCGGATCCGAGCCCGCCGGGCCCGGCGCTGCCACTCGTCGTCGGTCCCGAGAAAGGGGGCGAGCTGGGTCGGCGGCAGCGCGTGAAGGCGTGGTCGGTCGGCCGGCCCCGGAAAGTACAGGAGCGCGTCGGCACGGGAGAGCGCGCTCGCGATCGGGGGAGCGAGCCCCGCCCAGCGGCGGGTCGCGGGGGCGACGTCGACGCTCCGCCAGAATGCGCTCTCGTCCTCGACGAGGAGGAACGGGCGGGCCCCCACGCGCCGGGCCTCGGTGACGCACGCGGTAGCCCAGGGCAGGGTGTGCGTCCAGGTCAGGATCGCGACGTGCTCGCCGCGGCGCGCCCGCAGCGCTCGGCCGACGAGCGCTTGCGCGACCGCGAGGGGCGTGGCTTCGACGGGCGTCACGCGACGTCCCTAGCGGACCCTTTGCTTAAAGCGGCCGGCCCGCGCGGGCGTCCGCGACGATCTGCGCGGCCCCGGTCGGGCGGTCCGAAAGCGCTCGAGCGATCGAGACCAGGAACCGGCCCGCGTCGTCGTAGGGAGGCGCGAAGCCTCGAAAGCCCAGCCTCCGAGGAAATCGTGCCCACCCATCGCGACGGGCCGCGGCACGCGCGACGACCTCGCTCACCCGCCGACCCTGCGCGAAATCGCGAAGGTCGCGCAGGAGATCGCTCGACACCCCCCTCGATCGAGCGAGGTCGAGCAGCGCGTCCACTTTCTCGGGTCGGTGCCGCCGGCGCGCCGGGCCGATGCCGAGGACGCCGTTGAAGTACAGGAACGGGCCGCCGAGCTCGAGTGCCTCGAGCAGGGTCCGGCTCCCGGTGACGATCCGTAGCTCCGCCCGCGAGAACCGACGGCGCCATGCGGCCGCGCCCATCGGATCGGTCGCCACGCTGACCCGTTCGTCCGATCGGACCGACGGCCAGGGACGCGCGGTCCGCACGAAAAGATGTACCGGGGGCTCGCTCTGGGCGAGTCCTTCGACGACCGCCGGCGCGATCGTCTCGGCGCTCGCCGGGCTCGCGTACCAGACCCATTCGCGTGAGCGCGAGTCCCTTCGTTTCCTCGCCGGGACGTGCCGAGAGGGCCACAGCGGTCCGGTCTCCACCGCATTCGGGAACTCCCGGACAAACGCCGGGTGGGGACGGAACGACGCGAAGACGTGCACCACGTTCGGCCGTGCGAACGCCCGGAAGCGCACGAACGCGTCGCGGAACACGTCGACCTCTCCCATCGCTCGGGCTCGCGCGAGCCGGATCTTGAGCTCGCGGCTCGGGACCCCGCCTTCGCGGAGGCGCTCCCTTGTCTCGCCGGAGGCGGTGAGGGTGCGGGCGAACTCCCCGAGGCTCACGTGGATCGTCGAGGCCGTTCCGTACGCGCGCTCCACGTCCGCCGATTCCTCGGCCCACGGTCCCGCGCGACCGAACCGCACCGCACGGCCCGGGGCCGCGCTCACCCCCCAGTCCGGGGAGAGGGTCATCGCGGCCGCCGCGCGGGGACGGATCGACCGGCACCGCTCGATCGGGGGCCAGTCCCAGGGTCCGTCGACCCATCGAGGGAGAGGACGCCCGGCCCGGCGGTACAGACGGATCGGGAAGCCCGCTCGCGCGAGCTCGCGAGCCCCCGCAAGGACCTCCTCGATGTCGCCGAGACCGCCGCCGATGACCGCCGGGAAGAGGTAGACGTCGACCCCGCGCGGCGCGGGCGTCGGCCTACGCGACCGCCCGGTAGAGCGTGAGGAGCGCGATCGCATCGCGGAACCCCCCTCCCTCGAGCGCGGTGCGCCCCCGAGCGTTCGCGACCGGGACCTGCGTCAGGATGCGAGAGGCGTGACGGGACGCGCACCAGTCGACGCCCCGGTGGACGAGCGCCCCTACGTCGGCGGGGTCGGCGGTCTCGGCCACGACCGGCGCGCTGCAGTACGTCGAGATCATCGCCGGCGAGCGCCAGACGGCGAGGTACGCCTCGGGCCCCTCGCCCCGGTCGACCACCCACGAGGCGCCCTCCCCCTCCAGCGTGCGGGCCGCGAACCGACTGCCACGGAACTGCTCGGGACCCACCGGCAGAACCACCTCGACCTCGGGCGGGGCCGCCCGGCGGGCGATCTCGGCGATCCGAACCGCGTCCTCCGGCTCGAAACGCCGCACGTGATCGGACGGGGGCTCCGCCTCGGGGACGCTTCCGTCCCGGACCATGTAGCGGCTCTCGCGGAGTCCGCGAAAGCCGAGCCGTTCGTAGAGGGCCCGGGCCGGCGCGTTCTCGTAGAGGACGTCGAGCGCGAGGTAGCGGCGGCCCGTGCGGGCGGTCGCCTCGCGGGCCCGTTCGAGCAGGGCCGTCGCATAGCCGCGGCGCCGGTACGCCCCGTCGACCGCGACCAGGCTCACGAACCCCGCCCGCCGCGGGAACGTGAGGAGCGTCGTCGCGATCACGCGGCCGTCCTCTTCGGTGACGAGGAGCCGGAAGACCCTTCGGCCGAAGAGCGCGGCGAGGCCGAGAAGGAGCCGCACGTCCCATCGATAGATGCGCCGGACGATGCGGAGGAACTCCTCGGGACGCGTGCCCTTGAGGGCCTCTTCTTCGGGGAAATATGCCTGGAGGAATCGCAGGAGTTCGGGGGCATCGCGCGCGCGAAAGTCGCGGATCACGACAGGTCCTCTTCGTCGGCGGCACCGGGCATCGCCGCCTCGAAGAGGGCGCGGAGCGTGGGCGGGGTGCGGTCGGCAGCGACCTCGGGGAGGGGGAGGCGCGCGAGCCGGTCGAGCTCCTCGTCGCTCAGTCGCTCGCGGACGTCGAGCAGCGCGCGGTGGACGAACGGGTCCCCGATCCCGTGCACGAGACGACCGAGGGACTGCACGACCGCGTCGAACAGACGCATCTCGGCATCCGAGACCAAACTCGCTCCGGCCCCGGGCGGCGCGATCTCCATCGGGACACCGTCCTCGGGCCGGAGCCGGTAGAGGAGCCGCACGAGCTCCTCCCGCGCGCCGTCGTCCCGGAGGCGACCGAGGGCCCAGATCGCCGCGAGCCGCACCTCGGCGGCCGGGTCGCGAAGCTCCTCGCGGATCCGGGGCGCGGCCTCGGACAGGCCCAGGCGACCGATCGCATAGATCGCACCCCGACGGGGCCATGGGTGGACGTCCCGCAACAGTTCGAGCAATCGGCTGAGATCATCCGGCCCTCCCGAGGTACCGAGCGCGATCGCGGCGGCTCCTCGGACCGTCCATGCCACATCGCTCGCGTGGGCGACCGCCACGGCCCGGGCCTCGGGGCCCCCCATCTCCCCGAGGGCGTGGATGGCGCAGACGCGCACCCAGGGCGCGGGGTGGTCGGCCGCGGCGACGAGGGCCGGGACCGCCTCGGGCGAGCCGATCCGGCCGAGCGCGACCAGCACCGCCGGCTTCTCCCACGTCTCCTCGGCCGAGAGGCGCTCGATGAGCAGGGGTACGCTCGCGGCGTCGCGGTGGCGACCGAGGACGACCGCGGCGGCCGCCCGCACGCGGCGGGCCGGGTCCGACAGGAACGGGCGGACGGTCGCCGCCACCGACG
>JASHQN010000069.1 GCA_030039135.1 Thermoplasmata archaeon
CCGCTCCTTGAGCTTCTCGATCACCGCGGCTTTGCCCGTGTGCTTACCCAGGATCATGTTCCGGCGTGCCCCCACGACGTGAGGCTGAAGGGGCTCGTAGGTGAGGGTGTGCGCGAGCACACCATGCGTGTGGATCCCGGCCTCGTGCGAGAACGCGTTGTACCCGACGAGCGCCTTGTTCGCCGCGACGGGGACGCCCGACAGTTCCTCGACGAGACGGCTCAGCTCCGTGAGCCGCTCCGTCCGGATCCCCGTGCGGACGCCGTAAAGGGCCTCGAGCGCGACCACGACTTCCTCGAGCGAAGCGTTCCCCGCGCGCTCGCCGAGCCCGTTGACGCACACATGGGGGGCGCGAGCACCGCACTCGATCGCGCACAGCGTGTTCGCCGTCGCGAGCCCGAAATCGTTGTGGCAGTGGACCGAGAGCTCCTTCGGGTGGACCCTGCGCTGGAATTCTTCGAGATACCATCGGAACGTCAGGGGGGTCATGATCCCCACGGTGTCGGCGACAACGAGACGGTCCGCCCCGGCGTCCTGCACATCTCGGTAGAGACGCTCGACGAAATCGAAGGGCGCGCGCACGGTGTCCTCCGTCACGAAGGCCACGTGTAGACCGGCCTCCTTCGCACGGCGGACGGAGGCGAGCGACGCGGCGTGGACCTGTTCCTCGGTCATCCGTAGCTTGTAGCGCAGGTGGACCTGGCTCGCCGCCACGAAGATCGCAATGTGGGTGGCGCCGCTGTCGATCACCGCATCGACGTCGGTGGGCACGGTCCGTGCAGCCGCGAGGATGTCGGACTTGAGGCCCGCGTGCGCGAGGAGCTCCACCGCCCGAGCCTCCTCGTCCGAAACGACCGGGATCCCGGCGTTGATGAGCGGGACCCCGATCTCAGAAAGCAGCGTGGCGATGCGAAGCTTCTCTTCGGGGCTGAAGTGTACGCCCGGGGTCTGCTCGCCGTCCCGCAGCGTCTCGTCCCAGAAGACGACCGACCCTGGGATGCGCCGCTCGACCGCAGTTTCTGAGTGATAGTCCTCGACGAGGCGGCGCTCCGCCATCGTTGCTTCTATCGGCCGCGGACCATTAATGTTGGCGGCGCGGGGCGTGCGGCACGAGGGCACGTCGCGTCAATTCGTCTCGGCTGAGATGAGCTCTTAAATAGCCACCGGTGCTCGAACTGAGTACAAGTCGCATTCGACCTGTTTCTTCGAGCTATGACCTCCCCTGCGAGCCGCGCGACCCCCGTTCCGGTCGAATCCGGTCCGAGCGAATCGCGTCCGCCGCTCGAGCTGGCCGACGTGAGCGTCATGATCGGTGGCCAGGGGGGAGACGGTACGCTGACGGTATCGGACCTTCTCGGTCGGTACTTCCGAAAATGCGGGCTCTACGTCTACACGTCGCGGAACGTGCTCTCTCGTATCCGAGGCGGCCACGCGGATGCGTCCGTACGCGCTTCTCGGGACCCGATCTCGGCGGTGAAGCCCCAAGTCGACGTCCTGGTCGCGTTCGACAACGAGGCGATCGAGATGGGCCGAGCGGAGCTATCGCCCGACGGGTTCATCCTCTACGATTCCACGAGCTTCCATTCCGAGATCCCGACCGCGGTCGGCTTTCCGTTCGCCACTCTCGTCGGGGGGCCTCTCGGCCAACCGATCTTCAAGAACACCGCGGCGTACGGCGCGCTGTCCGTCCTACTGGGCTTCGATCCCGCCAAGACACGCCAGGTCATCGAAGAGCGATTCAAGCGCCGGGGCGGAGAGGCCCTCGAGAAGAACCTGAAGGCGCTCGAGATCGGACGTCACGCGGCGCTTGAGGCGCCGAACGTCGCCAACCGATACTCGGTGGTCGAAGGGGACGCCCACGATCTCATCCTGACTACGGGGAACCAGGCCGTCGCGCTCGGCTTCGTGGTCGGGGGCGGGCGCTTCTTCGCCGGGTATCCGATCACTCCCGCGACCGAGATCATGGAGTACCTCCAGCGCTACCTGCCGCCACTCGGCGGCGTCGTTCGCCAGGCCGAGGACGAGCTCGGGGCGGTGAACATGGTCCTGGGGGCCGCGTACGCTGGCGCGCGCGCCATGACGTCGACGAGCGGGCCGGGCCTTTCGCTCATGACCGAGGGGATCGGTCAGGCGGGTACCGCGGAGATCCCGATCCTCATCGCGGACTGCCAGCGAGTGGGCCCGAGCACCGGCCAACCGACGCGGCACGAACAGTCGGATCTTTCCCACCTCGCGAACCTGGGACATGGGGAGTATCCCCGCTTCATCGTCTCGCCCGCAACCCCCGAGGACTGCTTCTCCCTGACCGTCGAGGCGCTGAACCTCGCCGAAAAATGGCGCGTGCCCGTCTTCCTTCTGCTCGACCAGGCCCTCTGCCAGAACACCGCGACGAGCCCAAGGTTCGATCTCAGCCGAGTCCACGTGGATCGTGGACGCCGCCTACGATCCGAGGAGGCGGCGTCGCTCACCGAGTACAAAGCCTACCGAATCACGGACGACGGAGTGAGTCCGTACGCTCCGCCCGGTACTCCGGGACTCTGGGCGGAGATCACGGGCAACGAGCACGACGAGTGGGGGCACGTTTCCGTGAACCCGGTCAACCGCAACCGGATGATGAAGAAACGGATGGAAAAGATGGTCCTCGCCCGCGACGACCTCCCGCCGGCCCGACTCTTCGGCGACCCGGCCGCCAAGATCGGGTTCATCGGGTTTGGCAGCACCTCCGGTCCGATCCGGGAGTCTCAGTCGATCCTTGCGGCCCGCGGGATCCCCACGCGCTACTTCCAGGCCCGGACGGTCTACCCGGTGCCGGTGCACGAGCTCGACCCGTTCTTGAAGGGGGTCGACGTGGCGTACGTGGTCGAGCACAATTACACGGGACAGTTCGCGCGGCTGGTGCGCGAGCATTTGCCCTGGCATCATGCGAAGCTGCGCTCGATCCTGAAGTACGACGGCTACTCGTTCCGCACCCCGCAGATCCTCGCGGGGGTCAAGGAGGTGTCGTAGGATGGTCCAGTCGGCGAAGCCGGTGCCCCCGATCTGGTGTCCCGGGTGCGGGGACTTCGGGCTCCTCGCCTCCGTCAAACGCGCGGCCGCCGACCTGAAGATCCCCCCGCACAACCTCGTCCTCGTTGGGGGCATCGGGTGTTCGGGGTCGATCCACAACTTCCTCGAGGTCAACGGAATCCATGCCCTGCACGGTCGCCTCCTCGCGCAGGCGATCGGGGTCAAGCTCGCGAACCCGTCGCTCACGGTCGTCGCGGCGGGCGGGGACGGCGACGGGTACGCCATCGGGATGGGCCACTTCATGCACGCGTTCAAGAAGAACGCCTCGATCCTCTACATCGTCATGAACAACGAGACCTACGGTCTGACGAAGGGCCAACCTTCCCCCACGAGCCAACTGGGCTTTGAGGGGAACATCGAGGCGCCGTTCGATGCGATCCTCAGCGCGCTGTCGATCCCCGTTCCGAACTTCATCGCGCGGACGTTCTCCGGGGATCCGAAGACGATGACCCAGATCCTCGAGGAGGCGATCCGGTTCAACCACGAGAACCGGGGGTTCGCGTTCGTGGAGGACCTCTCGCCGTGCGTCACGTACAACGACACGTACAAGCTCTGGCGAGAGAAGGTCCTTGACGTCTCCAAGCTTCCGGGGTACGACCCGAGCGACCGCAAGACGATGTTCCGGCTCTACCTCGACACGCTCGAATCCGGGAAGATCCCGGTCGGGGTGATGCATCGGCCCAAGGACGCGGCGAAGGTCGGGCTCGAGGCGAAGCTCCTCGGCGATGCGGTAGGGCCCGCTCGCTCCGACATCTCGATCGACGCCAACCTGACGTCGTACGAGAAGCTGCTCGCCGCGGCCGTGTGACGCGGCGCGCTCCGCTCATCCCCCCCGGTGCCGTGAGCGGATCGGCGGGTGGGACGATCTGGATCGGCATCGACGACACGGACAGCCCCGAAGGCGGGTGCACGACGTGGGTCCTGAGCGAGCTCCTGCGGGAGTCGCGCATCGCGGGGATCGACCTCGTGGGCGAGCCCCGGCTCGTCCGGCTGAATCCGAACATTCCCTGGAAGACCCGCGGGAACGCCGCGCTCGCCGCCCGCTTCGGCTCCGGCCGGGGGGCGCGACGGCGGATCGGGGAGATCGACGGCCGACCCATCTGGGCGTTCGCCGAGGGCCGTGCGCCCGATCCCGATCTCGTCCGCCGATGGATCGACCGCGCGTGGAACTGCGTCCGACAGGTTGCGCGGTCCGAGAGCCCTGGGACCGACCCCGCCCTCGTTGCGGTCGATCACCGGCTTCCGGCCGATCTTTACTGGAACGCGGTCCGGGACGTGGTACGACCGCAGGATGTCCGGACCGCGCTCGAGCGCGAAGGGGCCCTGGTCCGCACGAGCGGCAGTGAACGGGGGATCGTCGGCGCCTCCGCGGCCATCGCGTGGCCCGGGACGCGGCGGACGTGGGAGCTGATCGCCTACCGGGAGCCGCAGCGGATCGGCCGACCTCGCGTGGTCGACCCGACGAGCGTACGGTCGGCTCAGGCCTCGCACCCGGGGCTCTTCCTCTGTCACGATCCGCGCACTCGTCGCATGCTCGTTGCGCCCCACACGCCGTGTCCGATCCTCTTCGGCTTGCGCGCACGACGCCCGGAGGCGGCGCTGCGCGCTCGCCACAGCGTCCGTTCGGAGCCGGTCGACCGGTGGGTGCTCTTCCGGACGAACCAGGGAACGGGGGATCATTTGGGTCGCTGGACCGTCGAAGAGATTCGTCCGTACCGGTCCGCGATCGTGCCGGGAACGGTGGTCGCCGCCCCGGAGTTGCTCGAAGGCGGGCACGTCCGATTCCCGATCGAAGCGGCCGGGGGGGCGGTCCTGCGCTGCGTCGCGTTCGAGCCGACGAAGACCCTCCCTCGGGTCGCCCGCACGCTCGCGGTGGGGGACCGGGTGCTGGTGTGGGGGAGTCGGGGCCTGGCGCCGGGGTTGCGGCTCGAGGGGCTCGCACTCGTGCGTCTCAGCCCCGCCCGCTTCTCTCCCCGACCCCCCCGATGCCCTTCGTGCCGCCGAACGACCGACTCGCTCGGCTTCCGGCGGGGGTATCGATGTCCGGGGTGCCGTCGGAGATGGCCCCCCGAAGCGGCGACCTTGCGGCCACGCCCGACGTCCTACCCGGTGGGGGTCTACCACCCTACGCCGTCCGCTCGTCGCCACCTCGCCGTCCTCGGCCCGGAATGACCCGCGAGGCCGCACCCGCGCGGCCCGAGCCTTTTTGAACCGCGGCTCGGTATGTACGAGACGCGGGTGGAACGACGCCCCGTCCCCCTCGGGGTCCGCCGGGCTCGGGGTGGTTCGTCGGGAAGCCAGGGAGCGGTCGGTGCGGACGTGTCCGGCGTGCGGCGTCGAGGTGGACGACGCACGCGCGGACTGCCCGCGTTGCCATCTTTCCGTCGCACTGTTCGAACCGGTTCGCGAAGCGGCGGGACCGGGCAGCGCGGAGGACCCGGTCTACTTGCGCACGATCGGAGAACTCCTCGCAACGGCCGAGGGACCGGCTCCGCAGGAGCCGGCCGGTTCCTCCGGTTCACCCTCGGCGCCGGCCGAACCGACGACGCCCGTGTCGGCGGCCCCGAACCCTCCGCGTTCCCCGGAACCGCCGACGCTCGCGATCGGACCGACGGTCGACCTACCTGCGCTGCCGCGTCGCCCTCCCGGGCTCGAGGAGATGAAGCAGCGGCTGACGGAATACTTCGGTCTCGGCCGGCGGCTCGGGCTCGATTTCACCGACTTCGCGGCGCGGGCCAACTCGGCGGCGCTCGTCGACGACGCGGACTCGCTCGAGATCCTCGCCCGGGAGATGTT
>JASHQN010000070.1 GCA_030039135.1 Thermoplasmata archaeon
AGCGTCGGGTCGTCGAACGCGATCGAGAGCCCGGACTCCCCGTGGGCGAGGAGGTAGTGGAACCGGCGGTTCGTGTCCTCCGGGGATCCGAACCCCGAGAACATGCGCATCGACCACACGCGCCCTCGGTACATCGTCGGATGGATGCCCCGCGTGAACGGGGGCTGGCCCGGATAGCCGATACGGTCGAACGTCGAACGGGGGGACCGCGGAGTGTACACACGAGCGACCGGGATACCTCCGAGCGTGGTGAACCGCTCCTTCCGCTCCGGGCTCTTCGCGACGGCGGGCAGCGCGACCTCGGCCTCCCAGCGTCGGCGACGGTCCTCGACGGGGTCGCCCGAGGTGGTTCCGTCCGCTCCTCCGCCGACCGGTCGTGAGCTCGAGCCACCGCCCGACGCCATCGTCGTTCCAGAGTCGCGGGTGGTGATAAGGTCGGGGGCCGCGCACCGCGAGGGCGAGCCGTTCGGCTTCAGGGCTCGAGGCGAAGCCCCACGAGATCGCTCCGCCGGCGGCGAAACCACGGCACCCCGAGCCGGCGCGCGAACGCGGGAAACGCTTGGCCGGTCCAGGCCGTGTTGTCCGCGAGGACCACGGCTCCCGGCGCGAGCTTCGGCTGGATCGTCGCGAGCTCGAAGCGTAGATGGCTCGGGGTGTGCTGGTCGTCGTGGAGAAACACGCCGATCGAAGGCAGCTCCCGGACGAGACGCGGGAGATGTTTCTCCGCGGGCCCGAGCCGTAGGTCCCATCCGTCCCGCAACCAGGATGGGACCGCCCAGCCGCTGGCCCGGCCGGGAGGGATCGCGACCGGAGACTCGTCGTCGGCGAGACGCGCGCCGCGCTGGGCCGTCGGTTGGTCGATCGAATGGAGCCGGCCGTGACGGTTCTTGCGAAGGGCGGCGAGAAAGTGAGCGGAGGAGACGCCGCTGCTGACGCCCGCCTCGACCACGTGATCCGGGCGCAGGAGGCGTACGAGCGCGTAGAGCTCGAACGGTGCCCGAATCTGAGCGTACCCCGATCGACCGCCGGCGCGCTGCGCCGTGCGGATCTCCTCCTCGAGAGCGACGAGGTCCCCGATCTCGCCGAGGACGGCTACCATATCGGACCGGGACGCCCGAGAGAGGGCCTCGATCCAAGGCAGGCTTGGCGAGGCTCGCGGGTCGCCGAGGGCGCGACGGGCGCGCTCCACGGGCACCGACACCCGCGCGGGGATCGCGGGTCGCGAACGCCGGGCGAGCGCGGGGGTCATGGCGTCACCCGCCCCGTTCGCCGGCCCGATTTGGGGACGAGGTGCGCGCGCCGCACGGCCCAGCTCGCGGACGAGGGCGCGACGACGGGCTCGGCGTCGTCGACCTCGATCCGGGACGAGAAGAACGGTGCGTCGAGCACGAGGGTCTCGTACTCCCCGCCCTCGCCCGCGACGTGCGCGCCGCGTCCGCCCGCTCGGCGCTGCTCCAGTTCCGCGAGAAGCGCGAGGTCGAGCCGACGTCCGAGCAGCTCCGGCCCAAGGCGCTCGGCCGCGACGTGCACGATCCGGATGTCGAGGCCGGCCGCGATCTCCTCGCGAACGACGCGTCCGGGGTCCTTCCGCCACAACGGCGCGTAGAGGGGCCTTCCGACTCGGCCCGCGACCTCGAGGAGGCGCGACCACTGGAACGAGGACTCGATCGCCCCGGCGACGATCCAACCGGCAGGGCCGCGAACCGCCGCCTCGAGCGCCGTGAGCTCGGCCGCCTCTCCGCGCCCGCGTACGGGGACCGATCGGTGCGCCTTCCCCCACGCCTCGGCCTGGAGCGCGACCCAGTCGAGGTTCGGGGTGTGGAACATCAGGGAATCCCCGTCGTCCGGCCGCAGGACGACGAGCTCGTCGACCGTGCGGCCCTGGGTGTCGGCCAGGTACGCCGCGTAGAGGGAATCCTTCCCGCCCGAGACGAGCGCTGTAACGGTCATGGCCCGGTGCTACGGGAGGCCGAGGCCGGTTCGCCAGCGAGGATAGAGCTCGTCGAGCGGAAGCTCCGTCAGGAACCGGTGGTTCCAACGCAACGCGCCCGCGCGATCGACGACGGTCCCGATCACCGACCACGCCTCGGTCCCGAGGATCCGTTCGAAGCGACGCTCGCTTCCCGCGTCCACCTCGACGACCAGGCGCGAACCCCCCTCGGAGGCGAGGGCGATCCCGGGCGAGCGCACTCCCGTCGCGGCCAGGTCGACCGAGAAGCCAAGGCGCCCTCCAAACGCCATCTCGGGCAGCGTCACCGCGAGACCTCCGTCCGAGACGTCGTGCGCAGCGCGGACCACGCCCGCGCGGATCGCCGCGAGCAACCGCTCCCCCCTCCGCCGTAGACGCGTCGGAGCGGGACGAGGGAGTTCGATCCCGGCGAGCCCCCGCCGGCGCGCCCAGAGCGAACCTCCGAGCTCCTGCGGCGTTCCCCCGAGCAGGTAGAGCGGGTTGCCGGGGGCCTTGAGGTCGCTCGTGACCGCGTGCTCGACATCGTCCACGATTCCCGTCGCCATCAGGACCGGGGTCGGGGCGATCGCCGCACCGAGGCCGCCGTTGTAGAAGCTCACGTTCCCCGACGGTACCGCGAATCCGAGCGCTCGGGCGCCCTCTGCGAGGCCCCGCGTCGTCGCAGCGAAATCGGCCATCACCGAAGGGTCTTCGGGGTTTCCGAAGTTGAGGCAGTTCGTGAATGCATCCGGCCGCGCACCCACCGCGTAGAGGTTGCGGGCCGCCTCCTCGACGACGGAGATCGCCCCGACGCGGGGATCTTCCCGGCACGACCATGGTTGGGAGGCCGTCGTGATCGCGAGGGCGCGCGGGCGACCGGGCCGGGGTTGAACGATCGCCGCGTCGCCATGGCTCGGCGAAACGATCCCACCGTGCAAGGGCTTCACGATGGTGCGGCCCTGCACCTCGTGATCGTAGACCCTCACGACCGGCTCCCGGGACACGGAATCCGGCGCGAGCAAGAGATCGCGGACAAGCCCGCCGACGTCGTCCTCGGGGACCGGCGGCGCGCGACGGAACCGTCGGGCCCGCGCACGGAGCGGGCGATGGCACGGAGGCAGGTCGACGCGGAACCCGACGTCGAGGTGGGCTACGGGCCGTCCCTCCCACTCGATCGTCTCGAACGGCGGTGGCGCGACTTCCCCGATGTCGGTGGCGGTCACGTCGTGCTTGCGGAACACCGAAACGACCTCGGGCACGTCGGCCGGCCGGACGTCCAGGATCATCCGCTCCTGGGATTCGGAGATCCAGACCTCCCACGGTCGGAGCCCCTCCTCGCGTAGCGGGACGCGAGCGAGATCGATGCGGGAACCCAGTCCGCCCGCGTGCACGAGCTCGCCCGACGCCGTGGCGAGACCTCCTCCCCCGAGGTCCTTGAGTCCCCGGACGAGGTCCCGGTCGAACGCCTCGACGCACGCCCGGATGAGCGGCTGCTTCAAGATCGGGTTGCCGAGCTGAACGGCCCCCCGGGACTCCGACTCGCTGCGTTCGGTGAGCTCCTTCGAGGCGAACGCGACACCACCGATGCCGTCCCGGCCCGTCGCCCCACCGACGAGGACGAGGTGATCCCCCGCGCGGTGGGCACGGTTGGGCCGGAGCCTCGCGCGGGGCAGGAAGCCGACGCACCCGACGTTGACCAGCGGGTTCACGATGTACGATGGGTCGAAGGAGATGCCCCCGGAGACGGTGGGGACCCCGACGCGGTTGCCGTAGTCCCGGATCCCTGCGATGACGCCCGTCGCGAGGTACCGAGGGCTCTTCACGCCGGGCGGTACCCGTTCCGCCGGCGTGTCGAGAGGACCGAAGAAGAGCGGGTCCGCGAGAGCGATCGGCTTCGCGCCGACGGCAAGAACGTCGCGGAGGATGCCCCCGATTCCGGTCGCGGCTCCCCCGTACGGCTCAACCGCCGACGGATGGTTGTGCGACTCGATCCGCAGGGCGTAGGCGAAACCGTCCTCGAATCGCAAGACCCCCGCATCTCCGGTACCAAGGACCCTCGGACTCGGGTGCAGGCGAGCGAACGCCTTCTTCAGGAACGGTCGGGAGCTCTTGTAACTGCAGTGCTCGCTCCAGCTCTGGGCGAGGCCGGCGAGCTCGACGTCGGTCGGGTCCCGCCGGGCCCGACGGAAGTACGACCGAAGCCGCGCGAGTTCCCGCTCATCGAACCCGAGACCTCGGGTCCGGGCGATTCGGGCGAGCTCCGCCGTCGACCCCGAGCGGAACGGGATCGTCTCGATACCCTCCGCCCATCCTTCGGGCTCCGATCGGTCGCGGGTCGCCATGATTCAGGCGGGAGGAACGACGATCGTGACCCGATGGATCACCGGGTTCGCGAGCAAGCGATCCACCGCTTCCTGGGCCAGGCGGCGGGCTTCCTCCGCCGATACCCGTTCGAACTCGAGGTCGTAGATGTGCGCGGTCGAGACGTGACGGACCGAAGGAACGCCGAGCAGTCCGAGAGCCTTCTGGACGGTCTCCGCCTCCGCATCGACGATGCCAGGTTTCAGCTCCACCCGTACCTCTACGGTCCGGCGATCCGCCGCGGGCTCGGGCACGCGCTCCCCCGGTGCGAGTGACCGAAGCAAGGAGATAACCCTGCGCCGGGGGCCGCGAGTTCCCGGGGGAACGGCGGGGAGGGTCGCGGTCCGGCGTTTTAGATAAACCTATATAGAGGGAGTTTTTCGACTCCCTCGGCCTGGTGGGGGCCCACCTTCATGGAGGAGTTCATCTGCAGCGTGGAATTCCTCCGCGCTCCTACCGAGCTCGTCGCCCGAGTTTCGAGCGAGGCGGGCGGAGTCCGGGAATACCGGGGTCCGTCGGCCGGGTCCGTGATCGATCAGGTCATCAACGACCTCCAAGAGGAGTTCGAGTCCGCCCCGGTGGCGTAGCGCTGAGCGCCGAAGGGGCATTCGCAGTCGCACAGGGGTACCACGTTCGGGGGGAACCAAGATGCAGAAGTCCAGTACGTCCAAGCCGCCCGTCAGCCGGGCCGTCGAGAGTGCCTTCACGAAGGTCTGGGGAGACGACCACGTGGTGGCGCTGATCGCGCTCAAGGTCGAGACGGCCGAGGCCGACTCGGTCGCGAGCGAGGTCGCCCGTTTCAACGAGGTCGAGGACGTCTTCCTCGTCACCGGCGACACCGACATTTTCCTCAAGGTCCGCTTCCCGCACTACGACGAGCTCAAGGAATTCGTCCTCCACCGGCTCCCCGCCGTGCGGGGGATCCGAGAGACCAAGACCCTGCTCGTGGTGACCGCGTACAAGGAAGGCGGGGAGACGCGACCGGCGTGACGCCTTCTCCTCCGGCCGCTCCCGGCGGCGGCAGCGCGGCCTCGCCCCCGGCGGGCGCCGACCTCGATCCCCCGGCCCTTCAACAGGTCTTCGACTCCCTCGCCGATCTCGCCGAGGATTCGACCGTCCCGCGCAACATTCGACGCGGGGCCCAGTCCGCCCGCGAAGCGCTCTTGAAGCCGCGGGTCGCCCTCGACGTGCGGATCGCAAGCGCGGTCTACGTGCTCGACGACCTCGCGAACGACCCGAACCTACCGACCCACGGACGGACCGCGATCTGGTCGATCATCTCGAGCCTGGAGAGCCTGCCGTGAATCCGGCGACGGATAGCGTGAAATACGGCCGTCCGGTGCTTATAAGCCGCAACGCGATCGGGCCCGTAGCTCAGCTAGGTTGGCCGCGCGGAGCTCCCGCCGGCCCTACACAGAGCAGCTGGCTTTTAACCAGTTGGTCGGGGGTTCGAACGAGCCGCTCCGCGCACAACGCGGACCGTCTCCGAGCATCCCCCCGGGCCCGTCGCGTCCCCGGAGGAAACCGATGACCCCCAGCACCGCGCGCCGCACGAGCAAGCGCACTGCCGCCAGCGCGGCGGTGAAGGCTCCCCGCCCGTTCGTGGCCCACCGTCTGGCCCCTCCTCACGAGATCCTGAGCGAGGAGGAGACGCGACGCGTACTCGAGGAGCTCGACACCGTGCCGGAGCGCCTTCCGAAGATCCTCGCCACCGACCCGGGACTCCAGACGGACCCGAACTTCGCCGCCGTCCGAGACCGCGGGGAGAACCTCGCGGGCCGGCTGGTCCGGATCCGGCGGCCGAGCGCGACCGCGGGCGAAGCGATCGCCTATCGGCTCATCGTCCCCTCGATCGGAGGGAGCTAACGGATCCATGCGCGAAATCGTCGACGGATTCTTCCGAGAGCGGTCGATCGTCAACCACCACCTCGCGAGCTTCAACGACTTCCTCCCGACGGAGGACAACCCGAACTCGCGGATGCAGCGGATCGTCGACGAGGCTCGGGTCAGCGAGGACTCGACCGAGCACGGGATGATTCGGCTCGACGTGCAGAAGACCAAGAGCTCGATCCAGGTGCGCGTCGGCCGGCGGCGCGACGCCCGCGGGTACGTGAGCCCGTCGGCTGAGCCGACGATCCGAATCGGCAAGCCCTTCGTCAAGGAGCCGGTCGGCTCGAAGCCGACCTTGACCCCCATGGAAGCGCGCCTACGGAACCTCACGTACCAGGCGCCGATCTACCTCGACGTCACGGTGGTCGAGAACGGCGTCGAGCGCGCGAGCGAGACCGTGCACATCGGCGACCTCCCGATCATGGTGAAGAGCCGCCAGTGCAACCTCTCCAAGTCGAACATCGAGGCGGACGGTCAGATCGCGCTCTCGGACGACGAGTACCGCGCCAAGCTCGTGGAGTACGGCGAGGACCCGCTCGATCCCGGGGGGTACGCGATCATCGGCGGTACGGAGCGCGTCATCATCAGCCTCGAGGACCTCGCCCCCAACCGGATCTTCGCCGAGTACAACGAGCGGTACGGGACGCCGATCGAGAGCGCGAAGGTCTTCAGCCAGCGCGGCGGCTACCGCTCGCTCACCGTCGTCGAGAAGAAGAAGGACGGCATCCTGCAGGTCTCGGTCCCGACGGCGAGCGGACAGATCCCGCTCGTGATCCTGATGAAGGCGCTCGGGATGAAAAACGACGAGGAGATCTTCCAGGCGGTCCTCGGGGAGCTCCTACCGTTGGACGAACCGTTCGTCCAGACGATGAAGCATCTGCTCAACGTCAATCTCGAAGAGTGCGTCTCGAAGAAGCTCTACCCTCCCGAAGGGATCCTTTCGACCGAGGACGCCCTCATCTTCCTGGAGAAGAAGTTCGCCACCGGCCAGGCCAAAGAGTACCGACAGCGGAAGGTCGACGGGATCCTCGACCGGTCCCTCCTCCCCCACCTCGGGGACATCAAGCAGGACCGCCTGAA
>JASHQN010000071.1 GCA_030039135.1 Thermoplasmata archaeon
AATGGTGCGAGGCGCCTCATCTCCAGTACCTGATCTCGGGCCGGTACCGCGTGCGCATGAAGGACGGCGCCGAGTTTGACATCGGGCCGGGGGACGTCGCCTCCGTCCCGCCCGGTCACGACGCGTGGGTCGTGGGCGACGAGCCCGCCGTCGGTATCGAGTTCGTGGGGGGCCGGACCGCCGTCGAGGGGCCGGGACGGGTCTAGGGTCGGTCCCGAGCCCTCGAAGGACCTGCCCGCGCTCCCGTGAGGTCGGAGCCGGCAGCGTCGGCGGCCCGACCGGCGCGGAGCGGGCTCACTCGCTCGTGCGGATTGCCTCTGCCGGCGGGAGATGGGCCGCGCGGAGGGAGGGGGCCGCGATCGCGACGAGGACGAGCAGATACGCGATCAGGGCGACCTCGACCACGGTCACCCACGGGGCAACGAACTGCTGGAGACCGTCGGTGGTGGCGCTCGGGCTGACCGAGACGTTGTAGATGACGAGCAAGCCGAGGGCGACCCCAATGGCGATGCCGAGCACCGTGACGAACGTGTACTCGAGGACGAGCGCGCCCAGGACCATACGACGGTTGAAGCCGACCGCGCGGAGCATCCCGATCTCGCGCCGACGCTCGGCGACGGCCCGCAACGCGAAGATGCCCATCGCGGCGATCCCGACCCCGAGACCGAGCCCGACGAACACCTCGAGGATGCCGATGAGTCCCTCGGTAGTGCTGATCGATTGGGCGAGGAGGCCGCGCAGGTCGAAGAGCACGAGGCCCGCGTCGAAGAACGCCTTCTTCGCTTGGAGCGCCGCATACGTGGTCGACACTCCCGGGGCGACCGTGAGGAAGAACGCCGACTGGCCCGTGTACCCCAGGTCCGCCGCGGTCGCGGGATTCACCCAGACCCCCCCGACGATCGACTCCGAGAGGATGCCGATCACGGTGAGGTTCGTTCCTCCGCTCCCCCCGGGCGTCGCGATGCCGATCTGGGTCCCGACGTTGAGCGTGGGATGGTTGGAGCTGCCCACGGCGAAGGGGTTCGCCACATTGGAGTAGCTGCTGTCCACCACGGCCACGGACGGATCGCTCGCGAGCTCGGCGAAGACGGCGGCTGCGCTCATGCCGTGGAGGGTCGAAACGAACGAGAACTGGTTCGTCGCGAGGAAGCTCGCGGCTCCGCTGGTGTTGGCGGGCGGTGCGTAGAGCGAGTCGTGGTACGGGTTATCGGAGTACCCCGGCACGTCGACGCGGACGGCGCCGTAGACGAGCGGGGCCGCGTTCACGAACAGCGGCGCGAGCGTCGCGTTGTTGGAGATCTCGGTCCACATCGTCGGCAGCGGGACGTCCGACTGCCCGTAGAAGCTGTAACCGCCCGCTTGGGTGCTGACCGCGTCGTTGAGGCTGCCTTGGAGGGTGCTGCCGGCCGCGGCGGTCCCGATCAGCGTGAAGACGACGAGTGCGAAGATCGTGAGGCCGACCGCGGTCCGTCCGGGCTGACGGGTCGGGTAGTCCAGCCCGATGCGAACGACCGGGCTCGACTGCGCGCGACGGCCGAAGAGGGCCCGGAGCAGGCGCGCGAGCAGGTCGGCGTTCATCAGGAGGATCATGAGGACCCCGCCGACGAGGATCACGCCCACGACGAACAGGAGGAATATCCCGCCCGAGTGTTGCGTCCCGAGCAGGTACGTGTGCAAGGGCTCCCAGCCCGACCACACCGTGAGCGCGACGCCGACCGCCGTGAACGCGTAGCGGTTGAGCACGAACCGGGCCGCGATGAGCCCGAGCCCAAGGATCGCGAGCGCGCCGCCGACGATCGGGTAGGAGATGTCCCCGGTCCCGCGGTACGTCGTGGCGTACAGGAGAAGCCCGAGCACGACCATCGCCCCGCCAAGGTAGGCGAGGAACGTGTACGTACGCACCGGCGGCCGGGGTTCCGGTACGTCCCGGATCGCCCGGACGATGTTCAGCCGACTGGCTCGCTGGCAGGCGACCACGACCGTCACGAGCGTCAGGACGAACCCGACCACGTAGGCGACGACGAGGCTCTGGCCGGTGACCGTGAACGACTGCAGGATCGCGCTCTCGGGGATCCCCTCGGTCCGGATGATGAACCCGACGAGGTAGATCAACAGGTATCCGACGCCCACCCCGACGAACGTACCCGCGAGCGCGCTACCGGCCGAGTAGGCGATCCCCTCGAAGAAGAAGGCGTAGACGAGGTCGCTCCGACGCATGCCGATCGCCCGGAGCATTCCCATCTCACCCTTGCGTTCCTCGGCCAGCATGACGAAGATGCCGATGATCAGCATCGCGCCGGCGAGGATCGAGAAGAGGCCGAGGACGAGGAAGAGCGTCTCGATGCTCTGACTGCTCGTGGTCGCGCTCTGGAGCGCCGACTCGAGCGGGGTCTTCACGGTTAGCCCGTGGGTCGCGAGCAGGCTCGCGAGCGTCACGTTGAGGTAGGCGCTGACCGCGGAGGACGAGCCGGCCCCCGACGCCTGGGACCCGGTGTTCGTGACGGCGATGTAGTTGATCAACCCCGAGACGTTCTCGATGGCCTGGGCGGTCGAGAGGTCGACGAAGACGTTCCCCGGGGTCAGGCCCGCGGTGATGAAGGCGCCCCGGATGTTCTCCTGGACGACGGCCTGGACCACCAGGTGAACGGCGGTCACGCCGTACACGACGATGGGGTCGCCGGCGGTGGCGTTGAGGGCGCTCGCGGCCTGGTCGTCCAGGAGCGCTTGGCCCGGGGCGGGTCCGGCGATCGACGTGCCGTTGTCGGCGACGAACGTACCCAAATGGGCGCTCTGGTTCCCGTTAACCCCGATGAGATGGAGCCCGGTTTCTGGCGTGTCGGACCTAAGGTCGTAGGCCGCAGCTCCCGTGACGATCTCGGGAGTCATCCCGGCGATCCCGGGGTATCCGGACGTGAGCGAGGCCGCGTCCGTGTAGACCGAGTAGGGGAAGAACGCCGCGCCGCCCGAGGCCGATTGCGCGGAGATCGACTCGTCGACGTATCCGGCCCCGAGGTAGGTGTAGTGGTAATCGATCTGCTGCACCGTGTCCCCGACCACCAGGCTCCCCGAGATGATCGTCGTCCCGACGAGGAGGCCGGCGATGAGGAGCACCGTGCGCGCCCGGCCGCGGCGAACGTTGCGCATCGCGATCCGAAACGACAGGCGGTGGCGCGCCGCGAGGATGATCGTGATCACGCCGATGATCACGAGGAGTAGGATCAGGCTGCCGACGAGGGAGGCGCCCGCCATCGAAGATCGACCTTAGGCGAGGAACTGGCCGTCTCGCATGTGGAGCGTCCGGTCGCAGGCGGCCGCCACTTCGGCGTCGTGGGTGACGACGACCATCGTCTGATGGTACTCGCGGTTGAGCTGACGGAGGAGGTCGGTTACCTGGCGCGACCCCTCCGCGTCCAGGTTGCCGGTCGGCTCGTCCGCCCAGACGATTGCGGGGTGGGCCACGAGCGCCCGGGCGAGCGAGACCCGTTGCTGCTGGCCGCCCGAGAGTTCCGCCGGTCGGTGATCGAGTCGATCGCCCAGCCCCATCCCCGTCAGCATCGCGCTAGCCTCGGTCCGAGCCTCCTTCGCGCTCCGACCGGCGATGAGGAGAGGCATCTCCACGTTCTCCTGCGCCGTGAGGATCGGGAGCAGGTTGTACGACTGGAACACGAACCCCGTGCGACGGGCCCGGTACTCGCTCTTCTTCGCGTCGGGCATCGTGTGGATGTTCGTGCCTTCCACCGTCACGGTACCGCGCGAGATGTCGTCGAGCCCGCTGAAACAGTTGAGGAACGTCGTCTTCCCGCACCCTGAAGGGCCCATCACGGCGAGGATCTCGCCTCGTTGGATGTCGACGGTGATGCCCCGGAGGGCGGTGACCGCCATGTCCCCGGTGCCGTAGACCTTCCAGACGTCGCGGCCGACGACGACGGATTCGCTCATGCTACCCTCCAGGGCATTGCCGGCACCCGCATTGGGGGCTCGAGGGGGGCAAGGACGGCAAGGGAAAAGCCTCCGGGTCGGAGAATCTACGGCAGGGCACCGCCGGGGGGGCCGGAGTGCACTGTTCGTCGACGCCGCGGTCCATCAGCCTCCATCCGTCGGTCCTAGCGAGTTCGCTCGAGCTTCGACGAGAATCCCAGAAGGCTCGCGGAGCCCGGACATCTCCTGCGGGAAGAGCGGGAGCGCGTGCTGAGGCGCACGGAAC
>JASHQN010000072.1 GCA_030039135.1 Thermoplasmata archaeon
CCCATTGAGCACGTTGAGCCCGAAGAGCACGTGCTGCGGCATCGGCATCACGTAGGCGACCACGTAGAGGGTCCCCGTCGCGGCGTCGATCACGGGAGTCCCGGTGATCCCGCTCGGGTTGATGTCTCCGCACGGCAGGTCGGAACCCGGGACGGGCGTGCCGAGGTTCGTCATCCAGAGGATCGAGCCGGTGGTGGGATTGATCGCATAGACGGTATCGTCCTCGGTGGCGACGAAGACGGCGTTGCCGCAGACGAGCGGCTCGGCGTAGACTTGGCCGTCGACGCTGACCGGAGACGCCCACATCGGACGGGCGGACGTTACCGAACCCGACTCGTACCCGTCCCGGGTCAGGTCCTCGTGGTACGTCGTCCAGTTGCCTGTGGTAGAGCTCCCGACGGAGGTGGGGCAGTAGGCGTTCCCGGTGAACTTTGTTCGAGGCGCCGTCGACGAGGGCGGAACGAGGAGGAGATACGTCACTATTCCGGCGATCACGACCAGCACGGCAACGACGACCGCGAGGACAAGCTTCGGACGGTCCTGCATCTAGCCACCGGTCCGGGACCGGCCCTATGGGCACGTCCGGTACGACTAGGCTTCGGTCCGACGACTCTCGTACGGTCGTCGGCGACGGGTGGCTCGAAGAGCGGGACTCCCCGACCGGGGAGACCCCAGCGGTCTCTCACCGCCCTAGGGGTAGTTTGCCGGGTAAAGTTCGCGCGCCATGTTTATGCCGTGCTGTTCTCGTAGCCGCCCCGCATGTCCGCCCTCCCTCCCAGTCGAACCAGCCTGCGACTGGTCTCTGGCGAGGTCCAGGGAAAGACCTACACCTCCCGGATGATCTTCCCCAGCTCGACGCAGGCGAGCTGGCCTTTGTTCGAGCGCCTCGGCGAGGTGATCGCGACCTCCGCCCGGCCGTTCCCTGCGCACGGCCACGCGAGCCAGGAGGTCCTGACCTACATCGTCGAGGGATTCGCGAACTACCAGATGGACGACGGAACGGCCGAGCCACTTCCGGCCGGTGCGGCCCGGCTCCTGACCTCCCCAATCAAGTCGACGCACCGGGTTAGTCCCGCGCGAGGGGGCCCCATTCGCTGGTTCAACATCGTCGTCACGCTGCCGCCGGGGGCTGCCGCAACCAACCGGCTTCAGACCATCTCGCCGATCCCCACCGCGGGAGCGGAGGGGGCCACCTACCGAACGCTCGTGGGACCTCACGGGGGCCTCGCGTCGGCGGCGGGCCTCGAGTCGAAGGCGATCGACTTTGTCGAGGAGGGGACCACCTTTCAGCGAGTCGGTCACGACCGACGTGGCGTCGTCTACGCTCTCGGAGGACGGGGGGAAATCGACGGGCAGGCGATCGAGGTAGGCGAGGCCGTCCTCGTCGAAGATGCGTCCGGGATCGCAATCCACGGGTTCGAGGGTTTGAAGGTGCTTCTGAACACGGTCCCCCGCCCGAAGTGAACCGGGGCCGCGTCGGAACCTCTCCTCGCGTGGGAGTTACCGACGGGGGCCAATCACCGGGGGCAGGAGCGGCACGGGACGCGGTGGTCCGCCAGAAGCCGGCAGCGACTAGGGTACGGCATCCGGTGATCGTGGGCGTACCGGTCCCACCACAGGAGGTCGTCATGCCGCCGTTGATCACCGGGGACGAGTTTACCGGTTTCAGCCGGTGCGTGATCAAGGCGGTCCTCAGCCGCCGGGGGGAACGAAATCATCGACCTCGCGAAGACTTCGCTCTTCCGCTGAAGCGCTGCCCTCCCACGCTCGGTCGGCTAGCGGTGCCCTTCGGGTTCAATCGACTTCACCAAGAGGTTAGGACCCAGCGGGCTCATGCCCCCCCGTGTCGCTCAACATCCTCGCCGTCGTCCCCCCGCTCAAGCACCGTCCCGGCGTCAGCCTGCTCATCGCCCGGCTCGAAGCGCTACGGCGTCACCTCTTCGAGGCCGAGGCCCGAGTCCCCCTCGATGGGTTCGATGCTTCGGCGGAGAGCGCACGGAATCTGCTCCATTACATCGCACTCCGTGAACTCGACCTGAGGACGGTGCAGACCCAGCTCGCGGATCTCGGCCTCTCTTCGCTGGGGCGCTCGGAGGCCCATGTCCTCTACAACCTCGACGCCGTGCTCACCTGGCTCCACTTTGCGAGCGAGGCGCCGCCCCGGCTCGAGCCGTCAACCCGCGCGATCACGCCCGAGCGGGGACGCAGCCTCATCGCCCGGAACGCACGGCGCCTGTTCGGGCCGCCGCGTGTGGGTCGGACGACGCGGATCATGGTGACGATGCCCACCGAGGCCGCGGACGACCCTCGGTTCGTTCGCCGGCTCCTCGAGAGCGGGATGGACTGCATGCGGATCAATTGCGCCCACGATTCCTCGGAGGCGTGGCGGCGCATGATCGAGCACCTCCATCGGGCTGAGCGCGCGGTCGGCCGCAAGTGCCCGGTCCTCATGGACCTCGGGGGCCCGCGGCTCCGCACGGGCCCGATCCGACCGGGGCCGGCGGTTCTCCGGGTCCGACCGGTACGCGATGCGTTCGGGCGAGTGACGCGGCGCGGGCGGCTCCGGCTCCTGCCGGCTGGCGGCCCGGAGGACCGAGCCCCTTCGGACGAGCCGGTGGTCCTCGCCCCGAAAGCGTGGCTTGCCCGGCGCTGGAGCCGGGAGTCCTTGCGCATCACCGACGCCCGGGGGTCCCGCCGGACTCTACGCATCGACGTCCGGGGGCCGAAAGGGGCGATCGTGTCACTCGACCGGACGACGTACTTCTCGAACGGTCTGGTCATCGAGGCCCGCGAACCTTCGGGGCGACCGGACCGAGCCGTCATCTCGGGGGTGCCGGCCACGGCAGGCCGGATCCGGCTTGCCTCCGGTGACTCCCTGCTACTCACCCCGAGCCTCGAGCAGGGACACGACCGCGGCAACGGGCCGGGTGACGCGCACTCCCCAGCAACCATCGGGGTCTCGCTGCCGGAGGTTCTCGCTCGCCTACACCGGGGCCACCGCGTCTGGTTCGACGGGGGCCGAATTGGCGGCGTCGTTCGGGGCCGGTCGCGGCGTGGGGTTCTCCTCCGGGTGGATCATGCGCCGCCGGAAGGCACTTGGCTGAAGGCCGACCAAGGGATCAACCTGCCCGACACCCCTCTTCGCCTGCCCCCGCTCACCCCCGAAGACGAACGAGACCTGCCGTTCATCGCCGGGCACGCCGACCTCGTCGGCTACTCCTTTGTGCAATCGGCGAGCGACGTGGCCCTCCTGCGATCGAGGCTCGTCCGACTCGGACGACCCCGCATAGGGATCGTCCTCAAGATCGAGACCCGACGAGCGTTCGACGAGCTCCCCGCGATCCTCCTGAGCGCGCTTCGATCCGGGCCGACCGGGGTGATGCTCGCCCGCGGGGACCTCGCGGTCGAGGTCGGCTTCGAACGGCTCGCGGAGGTTCAGGAAGAGATCCTCTGGCTCTGCGAGGCCGCCCACCTGCCGGCGATCTGGGCGACGCAGGTCCTCGAAGGCCTCGCTCAGAGCGGATCGCCGTCCCGGGCCGAGGTCACTGACGCAGCGATGGGGGAACGGGCCGAGTGCGTCATGCTGAACAAAGGACCGTACCTGGTCGCCGCGGTCCGAGCGCTCGACAGCATCGTGCGGCGGATGCAGGCCCACCAGGCAAAGAAGTCCGCGCGGCTACGTCACCTCGCCGTCGCCGAACGGTTCCTCCACGAGGTCGGCTCGGGAGGAACCCCGAAGACTGCGCACGCGTGAAGCGGCCGGGACGCGACCGCAGGCCGCTCCTCGGACCGCGGTTTCCCTCCGCTCCCCGCGTCGGCGCGACGGAGCCCGACGGCGGACCTATCAACTCCGGTCGCTCTCGCTACCGCGGGCCGGCGG
>JASHQN010000073.1 GCA_030039135.1 Thermoplasmata archaeon
CCTGCTCGGCCCGTCCGGCTGAGGACTGCGGGGAGCTTCGGGGAGAAAGGTACACCGGGGCGAGACCCGTCCGTCCGGGGGGCTCATCCGGCGAGGCCAAGACGGACCTCGCGGCAGCCTTTCCGGTATGCTTCGACGAACGAGGACGCCGGGGGCGCCGTCGGGTGAACGCGGCTACAAAGGCCGCGAGACCGATAGCCACCAGGGCCAGCATGCCGAGCTCCGAGCTTGCAGTACCCATCGGCGGGGCAAGCGCCAGCGTGCCGCCGAGTGCGAGGCCGATCGGCGGGTTGCACGCCGCCGGTACGTTGATGATGCCGAGAAACTCGGCCCCCGCTGCGGTGATGTTGTTCGGGGCCCCGCACACCGCAGCAGTCAGGTTGGCTCCGTCCAGGTCTGCCATGTCGAAGTCGGTGAAGTCATCGACGTATCCAGTGAGCACGTCCCAGGTGAGGTTGGTCTGGGCGAGGTCCGCTGCCTGGAAATCGTCTCCCGAGAGCTCGTCGCCCAGGACCAGGAGCAGCGAAGCGTTACTCGTTCGCGACCCGCCGTCCACGGAACCGACCACGGTGATCACAAAGAGCCCCACCGGACCGGAGGAGGAGAGATCGGCTCCTGCGAGGTCCGCGCCCTGGAAGTCCGTCCCCATCAAGTTCGCGCTCGCGAGGTTGGCGCCGATGAGGTTCGCGTCCTCGAGGTCCGCTCCTTCGAGGTTCGCGCCGAGGAGATTCGCCTCGAAGAGGTCGTCGCCGGCCAGGTCGTAGCCGGCGAGGTTGCAGTGCGCGAGATCCGCGTGGGGCAGGAACTGACCGCCCCCGTTCACGACCTCGGGGCAGTTGATGTAGCTCGCCACCGACGACGACTCGAGCGTGAACGTCGCGGTCTCTCCGATCGTCATTGTGGAGGGGAAGCCGACCGATACGACGTCGCTGGGGAGTCCGAGCAGCGACATGGAGATCGCGGGCAGCCCGATCGTCGTCGATCCGGGGACGAGCGTCAACGTAACGCTCATCGTGACCGTCCCGCCCTGGACCACGGTCTCCGCCTCGGGAGCTAGGGTCACGGTGAAGTCGAAGATGTGCAGCTGCCCTGGCGGCACGGTCGAGCGGGAGCCCCCGGACGGGTCGGTCGCGGTGACCGTGAAGGTGAAGTTCCCGAGCGAGCCGGACGGCGGCCCCGCGGTCACCGCCGTCACTGTCTGGCAATCCGCTGGGGTCGAGACCGAGCAGCCCGGCACCGTCGGGGTCATGCTGGTCGCGCTCAGCGTGTAGACCGTGTCCGAGGGTCCTCCCGAGATCGACATCGACATCGCCGGGATCCCGGTCGTCGACGAGCCACCGAGGAGCTTCAGCTGGAGATCGTAGACGGTCGTAGTCCCGCGCAGCGTCGTCCGGCTGATCGGGGTGAGGATCACCGAGAAGTCGAAGATGTGGAGATGGGCCGATCCCGACCGCGAGCCGCCCGAGGGATACGGGTCGGTGCCGGTGATCGTGAACGTGTAGTCGCCGAGCGAGCCCGATGGCGGACCATGCGTGTACACGGTGAAGGTGGCGGTGTTCCCCCCGAACGTGGGGATGAAGTTGCTGGGACCGAACGCCCACGTCGCGTCCGACGGCAAGCCCGTGACCGACATCAGCTCCGAGGGTATCCCCGTGGTCGACGAGCCCGCGGACAGCGTCAACGTCGCTTTGTACTGCGCCGAAAGGCCCCGGAGGACCGTTTGCGTCGAAGGGGAGATGCTTACCGCGAAGTTGTAGATGTGCAACGTCAGCACGGTGTAGTTGAGGAAGGCTCCGAACTGGCCGTAGACGAGGAGTGTATAGTCTCCCAGCGCCACCGAGGACGGGGTCGAGATCGTCAGCGTCGAACTTCCCGTAGGTGTGACGGGATTCGTGGAGAAGCTCGGGGTGGCCCCGACCGGTAGTCCCGACACGACGCTCAACGTGACCGGCGCCCCGGTTCCTTGCCACAAGGTCACGGTGAGGGGGTACGTCGCGGTCCTCCCGGAGAGCATCGTCACGCTCGCCGGCGATGACGTGATTCCGTAGTTCTGGGTCGCCTCGTAAAAGAGGAGGCCGGAGCTGCTGCCGCTGCAGATCCCCAGGTAGAGGTTGTTCCCTTCCCCTGTCGTGCCGTTGTTTACGCAGGACGGGGTGATCGGGTCTCCGCTGCCATCTCGAAGTTCTTCCAGCACCTCGATGGCGGTACCGGTGTTGAAGTTCGCTCGAGTGCCGTTCGCCGCGCCGAAGACGTTGAACTCTGCCTCGTACCAGTGCTCGTAGAGGTTGAGGACGTTCGAGGCGACGGAATCCATGTAACAGGTGCCGGAGACGCAGAGCTTTGCCACATCGAAGCCGCTCCCTTTGTAGTCAGCAAGGGCGGAGAACGTCATCGAGCTTAGGTCGGTGATCGGGAAGTTCGGGGTCGTCTTTCCGCCGCTGAATGCCGTGCAATCCGGCGATCCTTTGCCGGCCCGTTCCCAGTTGCCCAGGTTCGTGGTGACGCTGCTGGGGCACGAACCGTGGGCCGTGTACCAGCCGAACAACCAGTACTCGATCTCGACCGTGCCGGCTCCTCCGAAGGTCGGGTTCAGGAACACGAACTGCTCCCAAGCCTTGGTGCTCGTGCTACCGGTGTACACGCTGGTCGTCCAGAAGTTCTGAGAGTTGATCTGAAGCGTGAAACCGTCGGTCCCGTTGCCCCCGACGCATGTGTTTATCGGGTACGCCGCCCACGCGCCGCAGGTCTCACTAGTCAGCCCAGTGATGTCCGGGAAGGTTCCCGTGGCGTTGCTAATGATGGGGGAGCTGAGATTGGCCACCCAGTCGAACGTGTTGCCGATGTCAAGTCTCGGCGCGGCCCCCGCTGGGGCGCCCGAAGTCGGCGCGGTCGCGGGTGACATCGGCTCATCGAGGGGGGCAGCACAGGGAGTGGAACTCCAAGCGTTGCTCCCAGGTTGGCTGACGTAGCAACCGGCTTGCGGAGGCGGGCTGGAGAGCGAGGGCGAATTCCCTGCATCCTCGGGGGCGGGGGCCTCACCGGCGGGCGTTCGACTTCCGAATGGCGGAGGCGGCGTAACGATCGATGCGGAGGGCGCGGTTTGGGAACTCGTGGAGACCACCGCGGCACCCGTAGGCGCAAGCGACCCGGAGATCTGCGTTTGGTCATCAGCGACGACCGGCGCGACCGAAGAGGATGGCTGGCCCGCGATCTGAGCGCTCAACTGGGAGTCCATTACCGACACGGCGGACGACAAGGAAGAGAGGGCAACTCCAACGACGATTACGACCGCGAGGCTACGTATAACCGTCCTCCGTGCCGAGTTTGTCGTCATGCGCTTTCGCTGTCACACGGGACGGTTTTCCGATAGATAATGGGGGTAGCTTCGATGTCGTACTACTCAGTGGCGTTCCGATATCTGCCGACATCCGGCGGTTGTTCCCCGGCTTGGAACCGATGTAGGGAGGGCATCATACTCCCAGTGGGGAAGCTAGGGCGTCCGCCAACGTGCTTGCTTCTAATTTGGAGGACTCGACTGGAATTCTGAGGAGCATCCAGGATCGGGTTCTCGCGGCTGCCGGAGGACTTCGGAACGGCCTGCGGGCCTCGCGGCTGGGTGGACGAGAGTAGGCAGGTCAGCGCGGTCGCAGCCCCCAAGTGGTAACGACTTGGGTGCAATCATAGTTACACCCAGCTGCCTCCACGTGGCGAGGCGTCAGAGCTGCCAGTGAGGGCCGGTGAGCCCCAGTCGCTCGAACGTAGACCGTATGGTCTCCGTCGGCGGTCGCTCGTAGTCGAGCCTAAGTTTCGTGGAGTAGATTGGAAGACTCATCTGGACGATCTGATCGACGGTGACGACCCCTCGGGCCGCCGGATCGGGAGGCCCGTCCGAACCCCGATGCTTCGCGTCCGCGCCCAAGAACACCATCGTGTTCGAGCAGGTCCGCGTGATATCGTTCCACCACTGTGCTGCGGGAAGTCGCAGCTGTACGAGAGGCAGCTCGTCTTCCATCCGCACCCCACGACCGTGCTCGACGCCGAAGCGGACGGGTTCGCCGCAGTGGGAGCAGAACGAGTCGATCTGAATCGGCTCGGCCAGCATGGGATGGAACGCGATGGAATCCCAAGCGCAGTTGGCGAAATACCGGCGGCCGTTGGAGCGCGTGACCCGGTACGGCGTGGCGATCGCGGAGAAAGGGAACGCCATCAGGATCCGAGAAGTGCCATCGAGAAGCTTGAGGTGATGTCCCGCCTCCAGTCTTCGCAGCGATTCCATTGCCGT
>JASHQN010000074.1 GCA_030039135.1 Thermoplasmata archaeon
CCGGAATTGAAGTAGGCCTCTCCCTGACGCCGAATCATGGGCGGTGAGAGCGGATCCAAGCGGTAGGCCTCGTCCGCCTGCATGACGTACGGTTCCATGATCCCGAACGACCCGGCGAGGGAGCTTAGGATGCTGCGCGCCTGCGCAAGATTGGGGTTGAGCTCCAACGCACGTCGGATCTCCTGGTCGAGGACCTCCGCTGGAGCGTCGGCCATGAAGGCCAGCTCGCCCAGGAGGACGTGCGCGTCCGCCAGATCTGGGTCGAGCTTGCTGGCTCGCTCGGCGGCCGCGAGCCCCATCTCGATCGCACCGGTCCAGGTCAGGTAGCCTTCCATACCCAGGTTGACGTACACCCGTGCCAGCCCGGCATAGGCGCGAGCGAAGGTCGGATCGCTCTCGAGGGCCTTCTGGAAGTGCTCGAGCGACTTCCGAAGGGAGGGCTCGTCCTTCTGCCAGATCAGCGCTTGCCCCTGAAGATACCAGAGATAGGCCTGGGTCTCCTTGGGCCGCTCCAGCCCCGGGACCGTGACCTGCGCCTTCGCCAGGCTCCCCGGTAGCGATGTCGCCACCTTCGTCGCGATCTCGCTCTGCACGGCGAAGATGTCGTCGAGATCGTCGTCGTACTTCGCGGTCCAGAGGTGCTCTTCCGTCGCAACGTCGATCACCTGGACCGTGACGCGGATCTTGTTCGCGGCGCGGCGGACGCTTCCCTCGACGACGGTCCCGACGCCGAGCTCTCTACCGATCGCCGCGACCTTCTTTTCGCCTTTCTTGTATCCAAGGACGGAGGTCCGGGCGATCACCTTCAGACCGGGAACCAGCGAGAGGTTCGCGATCAGCTCCTCCGTCAACCCGTCCGCAAAGTACTCGTCGTTCGGGTCGGGGCTGATGTTGGCGAACGGCAGGACCGCGATGCGCGTCTTGTCCGCGAGACGTGAAACGTCCTCGGCATCGCTCCTACCATTCCCTTCCCAGGATGGCACAACGCGGTAGACGTCGATCGGGACGTCCACGCCTTTCAGTGCCTTGGGCTCCAGCCTCTCGAACTTGTCCGTTACTTTGGCGCGGACCTGCTCGTAGACCGCGCCAGAAACACAAACACCCCCGGGCTGGGCCAAGGGCTCGATTCGTGCCGCGATATTCACGGCGTCCCCGAGAATGTCGGTCCCGCTTTGGACCACATCCCCGAGATGGACCCCGATTCGAACTCGAATGGGGGTCTGCCCGCCTTCCGAGTTCCGCTCGTAGATTCGGCGCTGGATGTTTACCGCGCACTGGACGGCCTTGAGCGCACTGTCGAACTCAACGAGGAAGCCGTCGCCCGTGGATTTGATCTCTCGGCCCTGGTGGAGCGCTAGGAGAGGACGGAGCAGTTCCGTCTGCTGGCGGAGCAGCTCGAGCGTTCCACCTTCGTTCGCCTGCGTGGACGCCGTGAAGCCCACGGTATCGGTGAACATGACCGCGGCGAGGCGTCGGCCTGGTGCCACAACGATCGGATGCGTTCGGTCAATTAAGCCTGCGGGCCGCGGAGCCAGGGTGGTACTGGACCCGCGGCTCTTGCCGACTTCACGACCGACGGCGCAGCCCGTCGCAGGCTGGACAGCTTCAAGGGCCGGGTATCCCTGAGCGGAGCCAGGCTATGGACGGGTCGCGCCCCCCGGGCACCTTCTCGATCGTAGCGTGCGACTCCGACCGAAAGTTCTGGGGCGTGGCCGTTGCTACGAAGCCGCCCTCGGTCGGTGCGACCGTTCCATGGGCGGAATGGCGAGTCGGGGCCATCGCGACCCAAGCGTACTCCAACTTCTGGTACGGGCCGCGTGGACTCGAGTTGCTCCGTAAGGGACTCTCGGCGCACGATGTCGTCCAGAAGCTCACTCGCCCGGACCCCGGGCGTGACAAACGTCAGTTGGGGGTCGTCGACCGTCGCGGGCGGAGTTTCGCTTGGACGGGCTCAAAATGTCTCGAGACCGGGATGCATCAGACGGGGGATGGGTATGCCTGCCAAGGCAACCGGCTCGCTTCGGAGCGAGTCGTTCCCGCGATGGTGTCGGCGTTCGAGGCGAGCCGAGGGCCACTCGGTCGACGTATGATGAGTGCGCTCCAAGCGGGGGCTCGTGCAGGAGGCGACAAGCTCGGCATGGAGTCGGCCGCGATGTTGGTAGTCCACCGGGAACGATGGTTCAGCCCTGCTTGGTCGAACTACTGGGTCAACCTCCGAGTCGACCTCCACCCGCGTCCGATCCAGGAGCTCAATCGACTTCTGAGAAAGGACGAAGCCGAGACTCGGCGATTCCTCGCGCACCGAGTCGCGCTCAGGAAGCGCTGGTGACGGGGCAAGGGTGGCGCCGGTCGCGGCCTTGTGATACACCCAGTAGACGAGGCTGCAAATAGAGCGGAAACGCGGGCCAGAGATCGGACTTCAACGCCCCACGGACGGCTGCCTAGCGGGGTCGCGGGAGCGGCTAAGGGGGCGGAGAACTAGGAGCCGCCCCCCAGCCCGTGCAGAATCTGGTCAAGTTGATCCTGCGATATCTCACCACGTGCGAAGCGTTCCCGGGCGAGGTCGATCGCCGGGTCGCGTTCGACGGGGCCCTCGGTACGGTGACGGCGGCGCTCGAAGCGTTCGGAGCGAACGTCACGCATGGGCCTCCCGGACGAGAGACGGACCACCCACACCGCGAGGACAATCCCGAAGATAATGAGAAGCGCCGAGACGACCCCAAGCCCTGTCGACCAGAACGTTGACCACGTGACGCTATGTCCCTGCAGGAGCGGCATCACGATCGTTGAGATCACGGCTATCCAGATCACGATCAGGAGCACCCCGAGTACAACGAGGGGGGATCGCCGAGACGTCCTTCCCTCCACCGCAACCCGGTTCTGACCCACGTTCGTCGCCGAAACATCGCTCATAGCGAACTCGCTCGTGGATTCAGATAACGCGACATAAGGAATCGGTCGAACCGGTTTGACGCGGCCGGCGAGTCCGACGTCCGCCGCTAACGAACGCTCACCAGTGGGCCGCTCCAAAGCGAGAGGGATTAGCGTGCGGGGGTCGCGATCGAGCGCGGACCCCTGAGCGGCGCCAAGGCGACGGACTGCAGGGCGATTATCGATAGGAGGCCCACGTACCACAGGGCCTGCCGTGCGTCGGACACTCCCGACGCCGCACCGAACACCGGCAAGGCGGAGATCAGGTAGATGCACGCGACGCAAGCCCGCACTTGGGCGATGGTGCGCACCGCACGTAGCGTTTGGGCCGACAGCCTGGCACGGGGTTCCCTTCGTTCCTCCCTCAGGAGGAGGTATCCGAGGGCGGAAAGAAGGAGCATCATCGAGCCAAGGTCCAAAGCGAAGGCTGTGGACGCGGGGCCCGCGATCGCGCCCGGCGCGTTCGGAGCGAGAAGGTAGAACAAGAACGGCTCCAGCGCGACCGTGAACAAGAGCGCAGCGTTGACCGCGATGATGGTTTGAGTCTCGAAGGGAAACGCGACCGCGATTCGCCGGTACGCCACCCATCCAAGGAGGACCAGAATGAAGCTGAAGCCGAACCAGCCGATCTCGACCAGCAACGCCTGGCCATTCGCCGGGGGCTTCGCCGCGAGGAGGACCGACCCGAATCCGAGGGCCAACCCAAAGACCACGTCGGATATCGACTGGATCCCGAGCCGGGGATTCGGAGAAATCGGGCTTCCTGCGGGGAGTGAATCTGCGGCTGTACCCGTCGTCGATCCCGCCATCCTAGGCTGCTCCGAGGATGCTGTGGATCCCCCCGGAATCTGGGCGGTCATGCCTCACCGCATACCGACTCGCGAGAGGCTAGTAGTTCGTACCGTCAACACCGTTTGACAGTGACCCGCCCGTTCCGACACGTTGGCTGCTCGGAGCGGGCCAGCAGAGAAACCTCCCGGGCGCGGTCGGACGGATGATCCCGGGCGATAGCGGCTCCCTTCCCGACTCGACGGTCGGGTGCCGTTGGGCACCGGTGAATGGCTGAGCAAGCGCTGCCCAACTCTCGCACCAGGTTTCGTCGGCTCGGTCCAGAGCGGCGGGCTTTCACGTGCGCGCACCAATCCGTCGTTCGAGTCGATCGTACGCCAGTGCCGTCGCAGGTACGTGGAGCTCCTCACCATGGTCGTACGGGTCGTGATATGCCGGCTCGCCTATCGGCGCACCGCCATGTACGACATGAACAATCTAAAGCGGCTGAAGACGATCGACGCAAACGCGCCGGGCGCAGCGAAAGCGTTCTGGGCCTTTGACAAGGCGGCCCTGGCCGACGGTGCCATTCCGGTGAAATACAAGGAGCTCATGGCGTGCGCCGTGGCATTCACAACGCAATGCCCTTACTGCATTCAAATCCATTCGGACCGAGCCCGAGAGGCCGGTGCGACCGACAAGGAGATGGCCGAGGTCGTGATGGTTGCGGCCGCTCTCAGGGCTGGGGCCGCCGTCACGCATGGGACGCACGCGTTCGCGGACCACCGGTAAGAAGCAACTTCTCGGCGGGGTAGGCTCGACCACCGGCTGAAACAACATTCGAACTCGCCCGCGCCTCGGAGGGAACCGGCCGTTGGCCGTGGCGACGATGGAATCCTTATGGCCAATCTAGGTCAGTGACCCCTAATGCCGAGGGCGGAAGCGACCAAGCCACCGATTCTCAAAGCGGGCGCAAAGGCGCCGGATTTCACTCTCAAGAGCACTCCCGACCAGAGCGTTTCGCTCCGGGATTTTCTCGGACGTCCGGTCGTTCTCGCCTTCTATCCAGCGGACTGGAGTCCCGTCTGCACCGACCAGCTGGGTCTCTACGCTCAGGTGATGTCGGAGTTCAAGAAGTTCAACGCCGAGGTGCTCGGGATCTCGGTCGACGGTATATGGTCCCACCTCGCTTTTTCCAATGACCGGAAGCTCAACTTTCCACTGCTTTCCGACTTCGAGCCGAAGGGAGCCGTCTCGAAGATGTACGGGGCGTTCGAAGCCGCGGTCGGCGAGTCCGCGAGGGCCCTCTTCGTGATCGACAAAAAGGGTGTGATCCGCTGGAGCTATCTGTCCCCGGACGGCGTCAACCCGGGGGCCGACGGCATCCTTTCCGCCTTGGAGGACCTCGGGTGAGGTAGCATGCCGAAAACCTACACGCCGCCTCGCCTCACGTTGCCGGTCGGAGACCGGGACCATTCGGAGGGGGCGCCCGACGCGAGCATGGTGCTCGTGGAGTACGGGGACTACCAGTGTCCGTACTGCGGAGCGGCGTACCCCGTCGTGAAGCGGATCGAGAAGGAATTGGGAAGCGATCTACGGTTCGTGTTCCGGAACTTTCCGCTCACCAATTCGCATCCGCAGGCGGAGTGGGCCGCCGAGACGGCGGAGGCCGCGTCCGCCCAAGGAAAGTTTTGGCCGATGCATGACTTCCTCTACGAGAACCAGCGGTTCATGGGGGATGCCGCGTACTTCACCGTGTACGAGACGAAACTCAAGCTGGACGTGACGAGAATAGGCCAGGAGGTGGCCCAACGCGCGTACTCCGCCCGGATCCAGGAGGACTTCATGAGCGGTGTTCGCAGCGGAGTCAACGGCACGCCGACGTTCTTCATCAACGGGATCAGGTACGACGGCGCGCCGGAGTTTGGATCGATGGTTTCCGCGCTGAAGGTGGCCTCGAAAACCCCTCGGCGCAGGGCTCGCACGTAAGGAAAGAGGGGCCCTGGCCTTCTATCCTCTCGGGCGGTGCGACGGATATCACGATCGACCGGCCGCGGGCCGCTTCCGTTTCGTTGCCATGTGCCTAGGTTTTCGTCCGGCCCGGACGGGGGCGCGGGAGTTGAGAGTGTCCCGAACCATCCGGGTGGAGACTCCGAGCAGCCAGAAGATGTTCCCGTCAGGATCTGCGAATTTCGCCATCTCCCCCCAGGACTCCTTTCTCAAGGGTTCGGGGAACCTCACCCCACCCCGAGTCATTCGGTCGACGACGGACTCGATATCGTCGGTGACGAAGGCGATTCCGGTATCGCCAGGTTCCAGAGGGGCGAACCCTTCGCAAAGGTGAAGGACGAAGCGCTCACCGGGCGGAGCCACGAGGACGGCGTGACCGCCGGCACCCCCGACCGTGAAGCTCGCAAATCCAAGGTAGTCCTTCCACCATTTTGCCGAGGATCGAGCGTTCGACACGACGACGGCCACGTCCGCGATGGCGAGCATCCGATGGAGCAGTCCATTCGAGGCTAAAGAGGGTTCACGACCGGCGGCATCGGTCCGAGACTAAAGTGTTCGGGCCGAAGCCAGGGCGCGATTCTCCCTGCCGCAGGTCCGAGCGTGACTCGAAGACCTCTCTCCCCGTCATATTAAACGCAGATTCGTTGGGACGCAGGTGCACGTGGTCGGCGGGCCGTACTCCCACCTTCCGCCCCCCGCCCAGTACTCGCTCCCTCTCCTAGAGAGCCGGCAAGAGTCTCCGACTGTGATGACGTTCCGGTTCTCGACCGAGGGAACCGGTTTCCGTCACCTCTCCAACCAGTTCGTTCGCTTGGCGCTACCGGGGGTAGACGACCCTTGGGGCGCCGTCCGATCGTTCTCCCTCTCGTCCAGCCCGACCGAACAAGGGTCGATCGCGATCACTGCTCGCATCTCGAATACTCCTTTCAAGCGGGCTCTTGCCGCACTGCGGCCTGGAGAAACGGCCATCGTTTACGGCCCTCTGGGAGCGCTGCTTTTCGATTCCGAGCGGCCCGCCGTCTTTCTGGCGGGCGGGATCGGCATCACGCCACTACGTGGGATGATTCGGTTCGCTCGCGACTCGTCGTTCCCGCACCCGATACGGCTGCTCTACTCCGCCCGGACGCCCGAGGAGCTTGTCTTTCGTTCGGAGCTGGACGCACTGGCCCGGGAGATGCCGAAGCTGAAGGTCGACTACAGTATCACGCGTCCGGGCGAAGCACGCACCCCTTGGACGGGCCGAGTCGGTCGCATCAGCCAGACCTGGGTCGCAGCGTCGGCTCGCGACTTGGACCGCCCCCGATTCTACGTCTGCGGGTTACCCGAAATGGTCCGCGACCTCGTCCAGATCCTTCGGGGCGGCTTGAACGTGCCGGCGCACGACATTCGGTTCGAGATCTTCCGGGGATTCTAGTCGGGGCCGCGGACCTCCCGGGTCCCCGAACGCCGAGCGCTGGAGTTCGTTGACCTCGGGATTCTCTGGCAGGGCGTCGGATCCCTACGGGGATCCGACGCCCTTCGGGCGATTTTCGCGGGTTGGGGTCTCGGGCCGAGGCGACGCCATGGCGCGGAGTCCCACGTCTTCAACGAGTGAGCTACGGGAGCCGAAGCCGGTCAATATATGCGACCCGCGGCTGGCCCGTGCATGTCGGGTCGACTACCAAGTCGCGACGAGAAACCAGTGCTTCAGGTCGGTTCGACCGGCCACCTTGGCGGCCTCATCCTGCGGGAACTGCTCTCTCGCGGAAAGAGGGTACGCGCTTTGGTCCGCCCCGGCAGCGACGCATCGAAGCTCCCGAAGGACGTGGAGATCGCTCGGGGTGATCTGCTGGATCCGGCGTCCCTTCGCGGCGCCGTGGCCGACGTATCCGCGATCGTCACTTCCGCCATCGGCTATTCGCAGCGAAAGCAGGGAGATTCGCTGCGGACCGATCGGGAAGGAAACAGGAATCTTGTGGATGCGGCCCGGATTGCGCGGGTTCCCCGGTTCGTGTTTCTCAGCATCCTGGCGTGCGATCAAGCCTCCGACGTGCCTCATTTTTGGGCCAAGAAGGAGACGGAGGACTACCTCGCTCAACAGGGTGTGCCGTTCGTGTCGCTCCGACCGGGGGCTTTCCTGTACGCCCCCGAGGGCGGATACGGGCAGATGATCCGACAAGGGCTCGAACAGGGCCAGGTCTTTGGGATGACCCCCGAGGGGATCCGCATCACCTACATCGCCCCGAGCGAAGTGGCCCGGGCCATCGCGATGGCGGTCGACGAGCCGCGGGCGCTCGGGCAAAAGGTCGATCTCGGGTCCGATCGACCACTCTCGGGCCCGGAGTACGCGGCGTTGATCGGTCAGCTCCTCGGCCGGCCCGTACACCTTGCTCAGATGCAAGGAGGTCGCGGGAGGTCGGATGACGACATGATGGCCATGTTCCGTTTCTTTCAGACCGGGAAGTACGTGGCGGACACTCGGCGACAGGCGGAGCTGTTCGGGCCTGTCCCGAGGATCGAAGATGCGGCGCGCCAGATGCTCACGGGACTCGGCCTCCTCCCAGGTACGTAGCTGACCCTTCGAGCCGCTCGTTCATTAGGGAGCGATTTCGAAGGGTCGTGCGATGGCGGCCCTGGACCTGAGCGTCTGGGTCCCGATCATCGGCACCTGGGTCCTCGTCATCGGCACTCTCGCCTTCGCGTATTGGCAGCTGCGGCAGAATCAGCGACTTCACTCGACCTCCACGCTCCTCGATCTCCGGGACCGTTTCTTCAGCCAGCGGGTTCGAGTCGCCCGAAAGACCCTGAGCGGTTGGCTGCTCAAACCCGAGGCGGGGGAGGAACCGGAGAACTGGGAGGTGGCGCTCTTCTTCGAGTTGCTAGGTTCCGTGACCCGGACGGGGGGCCTCGACAAGAAGCTCGTGCGGAACGCCTTCGGAACATGGGTCACCGGCTACTACCTGTTCATCACCCGGCCCGTGAATCGCTTCGCACAGTGGCGCCAGGAATCCAACGATCCCCTGATCTTCGCGGACTTCGAGTGGCTCGCAGAACGGGTGATCGCGTACGAACGCCAACTCTCTCCCGATCCGAACTTCGAGCAGTCGATGCTCGAGGAGGCCCGGTACGTTCTCGAGGGCGAGTCGCGTCTCGACGTCGCGGCTCAACCGTTAGCGTAAGGGCTTCTTCTGGGGCGCGGGCGGCCGTGTCGGCCCACCCGCAGCCTTCGGACGAAAGCGATCGCGGCGGATCTTGCAAGACACGGGCGCGTCATCGGCCCCAGATTGAATTGACGAGGTTGGAGCTCGTCCCCTCGCCGGCTGGTGCTGAAGACTTGGATTAGGTGCGAGCTACCCCAGTACCTCGGGGTATTCTCTAACGAAACATCTCCGTCGGAACTCAGTCATCTGCTCGGGTTTGGGGCTTCCGCGAAGTTCCACCACGATTCCTACCGCGCCTCTTCGACCAAGCTAGGTTCTTCCCCCGCGCGTGAGTGAACCTCGCTTGACAAAGTGGTCTTACGCTCCGAAGCCCGGCAGCGGTTAAGCCTCAAAGGACCGGGCTGGGAGATGACCGTCGCGACCCTCCAAGCGCGTGATCCGACTGAGAACGCAGCTCGCGAGCGGCTCGCTTCGGCGACACTGTTTCTGGTCACTTCGGCCCTGGTCGTGACGTCTCTCGTAGTTCCCTGGTGGACGGTCCAGTACGCCGTACCGACGAGCTCGGGGACGGAGTCGGCCACGATCTACTTCCTGCCCGGCAGCTCCGCGCGCGTTCTGGCGAACGGAGTGTCGAGCGTGGCGACCTACACGAGCCTGGGGCTAGGGGGTTCAACGGGCACGCTCTACGGGACCGTTCAGGCGGTCGGGCTGATCGTCGTCGTTGCCGCAGCTGGGGCCGGTGTGCTCACGGTCCTCCTCGGCGCGACGAAGTCATGGCGCCGCCAAATCTCCGTCGCTGTGGCGACCCTGGGGATAATCGCCGTCGTTGGGCTAACCCTGACCGTGGGCCTGTTTCCCGTCGCAGAGTCCCAGTCCCTTCCGAACGGCCTTGCATTCTGCGGCATCGCGTCCGGCGGCAGTAGCCCATGTGCTTCCTTCTATGGGAGCGCCACCGGTGCCTGGGGTTCCGGCTCGTGGGGACCAGGCTCGGGCTGGTACCTCGCGGGCACATCACTCACAAGCCTCGTGGCTGGCCTGTTGGTGTTTGCGCTGACCCAACGGGGTGCGTGGACCGTTGCTGTCTCTGGTCCTCGATCGGCAGCAGTCCGTCAACACCCCGGAGGTGAGCCGGGCAGTACGGAAGCAAGCAGCGCCCCGTAGCGCCACGGCGCGCATCCTGGCCAGGATCGTGAGGGCGAGACCCAGGTCGTCGCCCGGGGGTGCCGCCCCCTCACCGCCGCATCCTGTGCGACAGGGCTTCGTGCGCCTCGGGCTCGGACCTTAGGGCCATTCCGAAACCCTTCGCACGGGCCGACGATTGCCATTAAATTCGGGTCGGCCAATTCGGCGATCGTGAGCCCGAGAAAAAAAGTTGTCGAAAAGTACGGCGAGTATTTTAGCCACCAGGATTGGAAGGGCATGCTCTCCCTCCTGACCGACGACGTGGAACGTCAGGAGGTCGGGTCGCCCGAGCTCATCCGGGGGAAGGAGGCGTTCGAACGAAACATGGCACCCCCGCCGGACGTGGAAAGCCTGCGAAGCACTAGGACCCGGATGACCGAGGAGGGCAACGTGGTGGTGGCGGAGGGGACCGTGCTGGTGAAAAAGAAGGACGGAACCTCGATGAACATCCAGTTTTGCAACGTCTTCGAGTTCGAAGGCGAGAAGGTGAGGCGGCTGACCAGCTTCGCTGCCCTCGTACCGAACCCCACATAGAGGGGGGGCGCTCGCTCTTCAGTCAGGACGTAGTGCGCCGCGCGGTGGGCCATGGTATCCGAACTGCAGTCGATTCGAAACTGGTACACGTACAACCGGGTCGCCCGGCAGGGGTATTTCGCGACCCTCTCGAAACTCGCGCCGGAAGAGCTGACGCGGGATCGGGGAGCGTCGTTCCCCACGATGCTCGACATCCTGGGACACTCGATCGGGGGCATCGAGACGTGGATCGTCCGTATGTCGGCCGTGAACGGTGAGCCCTTCAAGTCCTACGACGGTCCGGACCCTCAGACTCTCGATGACCTTCGACGCTACGGCCAGAGGATCGATGAGCAGGTCGACGAGTTCTTCTCTCGTCTCAAAGATGAGGACCTGGACCGAACGTATCTCGTCCCCAAACTGCCGCCCTGGTGGGACGAGGATTTCACGACCTCGTTTCGCAGCACTCTCCTGCACGTCATCGAGCACGAACTCCAGCATCGCGGGGAGCTGAACGCTCTCTTGTGGCAAATCGACGTGGAACCACCGATCCTCGACTGGGGTGAGTTCGAGAAGACTCGGGCCGGCACATCTCACGCCAAGACGTGACCCAGCGAGCCCACCCTCCTCGGGGGCCCGTAGGTCGCGAGTTCCCTTCCGACCGAGCGTTCACTCGGTCGGATTCGGTGCGCCCTTTCCTGTCGTGATCAGTCTTCGCAAACTGTCCCGGACGTAGAACCGCCACGCGTCGGAGCAGTCGCCGTAGCACTCGACGGCCGGAGCCAGGCCGACGTGCGTGAAACGGAGCTCGGTCTTGTCTCCCTTCCTGGCGATATCGAAGACGATGTCGGTGCCATTCCACTCGGTCGTGTCTTTGACGAAGCTGAGGTGACTGTCCGTGACGTGCCAGACCACCCTCTTCCCGGCGACCAACTCCGTGATCCTTTGGGTGCTGCGGTGCAGGTCCTTGTAGCGGTAGGTCCACACTTCACCGACCTTGTCGGTAATCCCTGTGATATCCCCCGACCACCAACCCCGAACGTTGTTGATGGCGTCGAACACTTGTTTCGGAGTCTGATCGACCCGGATGGCGATCGTGTAGTCCCCCTTCTTTCCCGACTCTCCCATTTCAGCTCCTCTCCACGACCAGACGGCCCAACTCTTCAGCGTACATCAAGCACGGGGAGGCCCGGGAAGGTCTCGAGAGGAGCCTGTCAAATTCGGTTGACAAAGCGATTAACATGAAACGGCGAGCTCACAACTCGGAGGTTTTTATGGCAACATCGTCGGCGAAGTTGCCCACTTGGTATCGGGTGCTGGTGACGATCGTAGGAGTGCTGAGCATCGTGTTGGCTCTCGTGGTGTTGGTCATGCCCGTGCTGGCAGTATGGGTCTTGATCTTCCTCCTGGCCTTCGCGCTGCTCTTCATCGGGATGGACCGGCTGGTGGTGGGAATCTCGGGTCAGCCGCTCTGGCAAGCGATCCCGATGACCCCCAGCCCATCGAGCCCAATGACCGCAGCGGGCCCGAGCGCCACACCCGCCGCGAAGCCGTAAGGTCCCGAAGAACCTCCGCATTCGGTACCCGGGTACCGAGTGCGGAGGACGCCATGGCCCGAGTCGGGTCCGCTCAGGATCGGTCTAGGTCATGCGCGAGATGATCGGTTGCATTCACGCACTTTAACAGCGGGAGGTCGGGCGTTGCCCTACATCCTGCCGGGGTCTTCTCGGCGAATCTTGGCCAGTCGCTTTTGGAACCGAGCCGGGGCTTCCCGACAGCCGCATTCGCGCGCGTGCTCCGCGTGCCATGCGAGCCGCTCCGCTTCCGAGGGATGGTCCGGCATCGGATGCGCCCGATGCCAGTCTTCGTTGATCATCGAGCGCTCCGATGCAGCCCATGAAGCCTTGCAATTAAACTGCTGCGACATCTCCGGTGGGGAAACTCTTCTCGGGCATCTCCCGGCGGCCCAAGCTCGGTGACCTCGATGTGGGAGGCAGCCCATGCGAAACCAGAGACGCGGATTCCGCCCGCCCTACCAGACATCGCCGTGTCTTCCAAGACCGGAGACCGTGAACTCGGAGCCGATCGTCGTCGATCTGAAGAAGTGGGCACCGCGGGCTTCGCGCCCCGGGACCCGGCCCGACCGTTCGAACCCCGCCGACCGCGGGACGCTGGTTACACCTGGGCGGCCTCCGGGAGACGGGCAACGATCCGGGCCGGGTGGCTCCACCAGTAGTACAAGCCGAGCGAGACGATCACCGCCCTCGCGTAAATGGACAGTCCCATCAGCCACGAGTCCACATCGATCGAAATCGCCCCGGCTTGGAATATCGTCACCAGATCGGTGCCCCGGAAGCCAAGCTGGCCCGCGAGCCACAGCGGCAGGTTCTGGTGGAATCCGAAAAGGAGGTTGCCCACGAAGTAGTACCCGACATCGTTGGCCAACGAAACCAAGAGACCAAGGCTCAGCGCTAACGGCCACTCGGAGATCCCCTCATAGACGAGCAGGACCACGAAGGGAGCGAAATAGGTCAGAACGAGCCAGACCCCATAGGCCGGCACGCTTTTCCCGAACAGGTCGATCCAATTGATCAGGACCAGGCCGTAGAA
>JASHQN010000075.1 GCA_030039135.1 Thermoplasmata archaeon
GGTCTCCGCCGTCGCGGGGATCGCCGTCACCCTCGCGCTGCAGACCACGTTGCAGAACATCCTGGCCGGGTTCATCCTCGTCCAACGACGGTTCCTGCACCTGGGCGATGCCGTCCAGTTCAGCGGCATCAAGGGCACCGTGGTGAGCATCGGCATCGTCGAGGTGGTTCTCAAAACAGACACCGGCGCCCTCGCGATGATCAGCACGTCCAACCTGCTCGCGGGTCCGCTGGTGAACTTCACCGCGGCAGCGCGCCTGTCGGGCGAATACTGATCGCTCCCTTCCCTGGGCAGGCAGTGTCCGTGGCGGGCAGTGTGCGAGAACGGGGCGGCGCGACGTATCGAGCCGCGGCGGGAGCCGGCTCCTACCCCTTCAGCGGCGGGGCGTCGCTCCCGCGCAGCTCGTGCAGCGCTCGAATATCGTCCTCGTAGGCACGCTGCAGGAGCTCGAGGAAGCGTCGCTTCGCCTCCTCGGGCTCGAATACCTTCGACTGCACGTCGCCGAACACATCGGCCCGCGTGACGTTGCCTTCGGGCCGATACACGATCACGAACTTCGTCCCGGCGAAGTCGCCCTCGACCTCCTCATTGCATATGCACAAGGGCGGGAAGTCGGTGGATTTGCTCACGAACGTCGACCATTTTCCGCTCAGTAGCCGTTCGGCCGAAACAAGAGTGGTCGGTCCGTCTGTCCCTTTGATCTCGAAGTTCCGAGCGTTGCGAACGTGCGCCGGGCCGTGGTGCTCCGAGACGAGATATCTCCATACTTCGTCGAGCGACGCGTCGTAGATCGCGCCTTTGTCCTCGAAGTAGACCATCTATCCCCCCGCAGGACATCCCTCGATGTCCCCGAAAGATAAGCGGTTACCGGTTCGCCTCCCGAACCGCCAGGTTCGGGCCAACCCTTCGGGTTCGCTAGCGCCCGCCGACCCGGGGCCCCGCGTGACCACCGGGGCGCGTCCGCGAAAGGCGCGGTAAGCGCGGGGCATCGTCGGTTGGACCGAGACTGCCGGATCGCCTCGCCAGAGGCTCAGGGACGCGGACCGAGGGGATCCCCCCCGTGGGCGTGGCCGCCGGCTGCTATGGCGCGGTAAAGCGAGAGAGCACGCTCAATGCCTCCACCGTCGCCCAACGGCTCGGCTCGTGGATCGGCTCGAGACGAAACGGCCAGACCGGTCCCTCGCGGAAGACGTACCCTCCGTGCGCGGGATCGAGGTCGGGATGATCCGCATCGATCGCCCAGGTACCGTCGCGGCGTCGCTTGGCGAGGAGCCAGCGGAGGGCGGGGCGGATCCGATCGTCGGACGCGTATCCGAGTCGGGTCAACACCCGTAGACCCACGAGAAGGTCGTAGTAGTAGTGAACCGGGTAGTGGATCCGGAACCAGGGGGGATATCGCACCCGTCCCTCGTTCATGAGCCGGCGGTGCAAGTAGAATTCCGCCCCCCGCTCGATGGACCGCTGGACGGCCCGCTCCCGGGAGTCTTCGGGAATCTCCGCGAGGGCGGCAAGCCCTTCCCAACAATCCAGCGATCCTTTGCTCGAACGGAAACAGTGCCAGCCCCCGTCCGCCTTCTGCGTTCGAACGATCCACGCGATCGCACGGCGTACGGTCGGGTGGTCCAGGTAACCGAAGCGGATCAACGCTCGGACGGCGTTCCCGGTCACGCAGATCTCGCCCTCGGGGCCCCCGAGAAGATCCGTTCCCCGTTCCGTCCAACGACGAAGGACCAGCTCGGCCGTGCGTCGAATCCGCGGGTGGCTCCGGTTCATCCCCAGTTCGGCCAGGACGATCGCCCGCCAGTTCGTCACGACGTACTTGGGTCGGTAGATCTCTAGGTCGGAGGATCCCGGGGTCACCCAATGCCCATCCGGGAACTGATGCTCGAGGATTCCGGCCGCCCAACCCGAGCGGCCGATCTCGCGACGGGCTTGCCCGACCCGGTCGTCCCCCGTCGGAAGTCGCTCCACCTCGGTCCAGTATCTCCACCGGACGCTCGGGTCCGAGGCCGGCTCCGTGAGCCATTTTCGCATGCGAGGAGGGACGCGCAACAGGAGGCGAGGCGCGGACGGACTCATTACAGCTCCCGCAATGTTTGGTCCCGCGTTCGCGGAACAGCTGGTCGCGATTAGGCCTGTAACGGGAAGTTTCCGAGCGCTTCCGCTGTCAATTTCCATGTCGCCCTTTCAACTTCCGCCGTGTACGTCCACGGGCGCACGCCGGCGACCTCACGGGCCATAGCGGAGAAGAGTCGGCGCGGGCCGATACAGAAACGTCCTTGGGAGGTGAAAGCATCGTAAGGCGGACTCACCGAGCTCAGGAGGAAGACGAACCATGGAAGGCCGAATCACGCAGGTAACGCTCGTCGTGACGAACCAAGCGAGGTCTCTCGAGTTTTTCGCCGACAAGGTCGGATTCGAGAAAAAGACCGACGTGGCTCTGCCGGGAGGATACCGTTGGATCAGCGTAGGGCCCAAGGGTCAAGACTTGGAGCTCGCGCTGTGGGAAATCGGGTCGCCGGTCGACCCGGCGCAGAAGGCGTGGTCGACGAAGTGGGCATCCGGGAAGGCTCCCCCCATCGTCGTCCGCGTCACGGACTGTCAGCAAGCGTACAAGGATCTGAGCTCGCGCGGGGTTGAGTTCCCGCAGCTCCCGAAAGAGTATCCGTGGGGAACCGCGGCCACATTCGTGGACCCCGACGGGAATCTCTTCACGATCAGCCAACCCCCCCAGCAGTGGGCCCAGAAGTGAACGAGCGCCCGGATCTACTCCCACACTCGAGCGACCGAAGCGGTATCAGCTGTTCCGTTGGTCGTCCGTTGAACCCTTCTTGAACAGCCAATCGGCGGGAGTCTTCGGGGGCTCGGCATCATCCTCGGGGGGCTTCCCCTCGGCTGACCCGCCCGGCTCCGGCGGTGGGGCGGGCTGGCTCGCAGCGGACGGTTCGGCTGAGGGTTCTGAACCGGGGGTGGTTTCGAAAGTCGGGCGTGGGTCAACCTGCCCAGCGGGGGGCGTACCAACGATTGAGGGGACGTGTTCTTCGGGCAGATCGACCCGTTCGGCCGGAGCAGGCCCTTCTGAATTGGGGGTTGGCTCGCTGGCGAGAGGGGGATTTCCTGAGGAATCCTGAAGGGGGGAGCGCTCGACGGGCTGAGGTAACGGGGCCGCGACCACGGAGGGCGCCTCGGAGACGGATGGGCTTTCTCCATCGGCCGGAGGTTGGACCACCTCCTCGACCGAGCCCCCAGACTGGAGACCGGGGACGGTTTGACCCACGATCTGAGGCTCGGCTGACGGGACTGGATCCGAAGCGGGTTTGCTCGCGATCACGGGTTCTGCTGCCGGATCCTTGAGGGGGGAGGGCTCGACGGGCGGAGGCGACGCTGCCTCGGCAACGGTCGGCACCTCAGCCGAGGGCGGGCTTGGTCCATCGGACGGAGGTTGAACTAGCCCTCCGGCGGAGCCGCCCGATTCCGAACCTGAGACGCCCGTGCCGACGTTCAGTGGTGCGGCTGAGGGGGCGGAAATCGAGGATGGGTCGCCCGCAGCGGGCGGGGCTGCTGCCACTACGGAGGTTGTCTCGTCGCGGAGCGGTTGCAGTACATCTGAGGACGCCTCGCCCTGGTCCACGGTAGCTGCCGGGACCGGTGAGGCGGCTGGCTCCGCGGAGGACGAGCCCACCATGGCGACGACCGGTACGGCCCCCGCCGCACGCATCTCGGCTGAAGGCGGCGACTCCGGTTCCTCC
>JASHQN010000076.1 GCA_030039135.1 Thermoplasmata archaeon
CGTTCGAGGGTCGTCGCGAGCTCGCGCGCGAGATCCGGTTCGACGCCGGGAAGGATCTGAGGCATCATCTCGACGATGGTCACGCTAACGCCGACGCGAGCGAGGAATTCGCCGAGCTCGCAGCCGCTCACCCCGCCTCCGAGGATCAGCATCGACTTCGGCAGCGAAGGAAGATCGAGGATGTCCCAGGCGTTCAACAGGCGCGAGCCGTCGGTCTCGAAGCCCGGGATCGTCATCGGAAGTGCTCCGGTCGCGACGACCGCCGCATCGAAATCGATCCGCTCGTGTCCGCCGTCCGGCGCCGTGAGGTCTGCCGAGTTCGGCCCCGTGAACCGGCCCTCGCCCGAGAGCACCGCAACCCCGGCCGACTTGAGCAGGCTCGCGACCCCCTGGCGCTCCTTCGCGACGACGGCCTGCTTCCACCGCATCGTCGCGGAGAGGTCGAACCGTGCGTCCGCCGCGACCACGCCGATCTCGGGCCCCTCGGACCGGATCGACTGGTAGAGGAGCGAAGCGTGGATCAGCGCCTTAGAGGGAATGCACCCGCGGTTGAGGCATTCTCCCCCGAGGTCCCTCTTCTCGGCGAGGAGCACCTTCTTGCCGAGCTGGCCGGCGCGGATCGCGGCCATGTACCCTCCCGGGCCCCCGCCCAGCACGAAGACCTCGGTCTTTCGAGCGTAGGTGCCCGCCATCGTCACTCGCCCCCGTCCGCCGGCCGCTCCATCGAGGTCGAATGCGGCGAGGAGTAGACGTCTTCGGTGAGGGACGCGGGAACGGGCGGGGGCGTCCCTTCCGCGACCTCGATGACGGCCCGGACCCGCGCGTCCATCTCCTCATGGATCGCCTGGAGCTCCGCCGCGGCGATCAGGTCGTGGCGACGGATCCATTCCTCGAGCCGGTCGACAGGGTCGTGCGCCGCGGCACGGACGGCCCAGTCGGCGGGCTGGTACCGACCGGGGTCGTCCGAGCTCGAGTGCGGCGTCATGCGATAGAGGAGGAACTCGAGCAATACTGGGCCGCGTCCGCCGCGCGCTCCTTCGAGGGAGTCCTTGAGCGCCGCGTAGGTCGCGAAGAAATCCGTCCCATCGATCCGCGAGCCGGAAAAACCGTACTCGGCCGCCTTGCTCGCGAGCGTCGGGGCTGCGGTCTGCCGGGAGACCGGGACCGAGATCGCCCATTGGTTGTCGGCGCAGCAGAACACGACCGGCAGCCGGTAGACCGCCGCAAAGTTGAGCCCGGCGTGGAAATCGTTCGCGCTCGTCGCACCATCGCCGAAGAACGCCACCGCCACGCCCCGCGCCGACCTCTGTCGCAGCGCGTAGGCAAGCCCCACCGCGTGCGGGATCTGCGTGCCAATGACCGACGACATGGAAACGTAGTGGACCTCGCGCGCCGTCGGATGGCACGGCATGTTCCGGCCCCGCCCAGGGTCCCGGTCGTCAGCGAAAAGATGGTGGGCGTAGGTCTCGAGCGAGTGGCCGCGCACGAGCGCGATGAGCTGCTCGCGGAGTCCCGGAAGGATCCAGTCGTCGGGCGACGTGAGGAGGCCCGCGGCGACGTTGACCGCTTCCTGCCCGGTCGCCGCACCGTAGAATCCGACGCGGCCCTGGCGCTGGAGCGCCTGCATGCGCGCGTCGAGCGCTCGGCCGAGCCGCATCCATCGGTAGGCCGACCGAACGACATCCGCCCATTCGCTCCCCACGAGTCGTGCCGCTTCGTCGCGGTCGTACGGGAGAGTCTCGAGGGCCGGGGCGGCGCTCATCGCATGTCGGCAAACAGCTGGTGCGGGTCCTCGAGGTTCGCCTTCACGGTGGCGAGGAACTGGGCCCCTTCGACCCCGTCGAGCATGCGGTGGTCGAGCGTCACAGAGAGGTTCATGAGGTCCGCGGGTCCGATCGTCCCGTCGCTGCGGTAGACCGGGCGACGGGTGATCTTGTGCACGCCGAGGATCGCGACCTCCGGGTAGTTGAGGATCGGCGTCGCGAGCACGCCGCCGAGGGCGCCGAGGCTCGTGATCGTGAAGGTGCTCCCGGTGAGCTCTGCGCGCGAGAGCTTTCCGGCGCGTCCCCGCTCGGCCAGGTCCTGGATCTCGCGCGCGATCTGGGCGAGGCTCTTGGAATCGGCCTGGCGGAGAACGGGCACGATGAGCCCGTCGGGCGCTGCGGTCGCGATGCCGATGTGGTAGGCCGAACGGAGCACGAGCTCTCCGCGGGCGTCGTCCACCGTCGCGTTCAGGCGAGGATGGGCGCGAAGTCCCGCGACGACGGCCTTGACGATGAAAGGAAGGTAGCTCAGCCGAACTCCCTGCTTCTCGATGTGCTTCGCCATCCGCTCCCGGACAAGGACGAGCTCTGAGGCGTCGACCTCCTCGACGTAGGTGAACGGGGCCGCGCGGTGGGCCGACTCGCTCATGTGCTCGGCGATCACCCGGCGGATGCCACGGATCGGTATCCGCTCGGCGACGTCCGCGAGCTCACCGGGGCCGGTGGGCGGCGTTGACGGGCCGACGGTGATCACCGGCCGTGCTGGGGCGGCGGCCTCGGCAGCGGTGCCCGCAGGCCGTGCCGCCCATTCCGTCGGCGTCAGGTCGGCCTCGGTCACCCGACCTGCCGGTCCGCTTCCTCGCACCTTCGAGAGGTCGATTCC
>JASHQN010000077.1 GCA_030039135.1 Thermoplasmata archaeon
TCTTTCGGGTAGTGAACTATCTCGTAGACCACAAACTCATGGGGCCGGGCGAGCTCCGTGACCCCTCCTACCGCAGCATGAGCCGAGACCCCCGATTCGGGCAGATTCTCCAGAAGGTCCGGCGATCCTACGGAATCCCCGACTGAGTTCGCTGATCGCTGGGCGAGGCAGCGGGACGGCCTCGGGTCTTTGAGTCCAATCCAAGCGCCGGATGTGCGAACCCGTAGGCGAGGGTTAAGGTGGCGAAGACACTGTCCGCGCTGACCATCGATGACCGCCTACATGGTCGCTGACGTGGAGTGGCACGACGCCGCCGCGCTAGCGAGGTACGCCGAAGGTCATTCCCAACTTCTCGCAAAGTTTGGCGGCGAAATCCTGGTGGGTTCGAAGGACGTCGAGATCATCGAAGGGACGTGGAAACCCCGGCTGTTGGTGATCTTCAAGTTTCCTTCCAAGAAGGATTTCTACGCTTGGTACAACTCAACCGAATATGCTCCGCGGCTCGCAATCCGGCTCAGCCATGCCGACTCCAACGTCGCGCTCGTCGGAGATTCGGAGTGAGCGGAACCCTCCGGCCTCCGGGCGCGGGAGGCATCGATGCTCCCAAGCACGGCGCTACCGGATCGCGCCCAGACAGGAGCCGGAGGCATCACGGGGGGATCGTAGAGGAAGTCGGAGGGGGACATCCCCGAATCGTTCAAATCCCCCCGTGCGGCCTGGGGGAAGGGACTCGGCACTACACGGCGAGGAAAGTCTCCCAGGTCCCTTCGACCCCTTTGAACTGGTGGGAGCCTCGCCCCTCGAATCGAACCTCGGAACCGACCGAGAGGTCCCGGACGGTCCGCGAAGTCAGGATCTCGCCACCGCCGGCCGAGTCACAGATCCGAGAGGCGAGGTGGACCGCGATCCCGACAACGTCGTTGTCTGCGACGAGACATTCGCCGGTATGCACCCCGGCCCGAAGGACGAGGCCCTGCTTCTCCGCACGGTCCCGGACGGACTCCGCAAAACGGACGGCCCGGGTCGGCCCGTCGAAAGTTGCGAGGAACCCGTCGCCGGTCGTTTTCACTACCTGCCCGCGAGATCGGATCGCCTCGGCGCGAGACGCTGCGAAGAACGAAGCGAGAAGTTCCTTCCATCCGTGGTCGCCCAGCTGAGATGCGAGTCGGGTCGAATCGACGATATCCGCGAAAACCACCGACTTGAGTACCCGATCCTCGTCGGGCAGGCTCGACGGCAGGCTCATCACGAACTTTTTTTGGGCGCGCAGGGAGGCGGCCCAGGCCTCCGGGTTCGCCCAGAAGAAGTGGTCCCTCCCCGGGATGGGAACCAGCTGTGCCCCCGCCACATGCTTGGCCACATAGTCTGAGTTTTCCTCGCGAACGGTTCGATCCCCCGGGGCTTTCATAATGAGCGTCGGGACGTGGACCGCCGGCAGCGCGGCCCGAACGTCGATTTCGAGGTTCATCCGGGCGAGCGAAGCGGCGGCGGAGGGGGACGAGCCGAAACGAATCACCCGACCGTACCATCGTTTGAAATCGGCGTCGGCGACTCGGCTCGGAGCGTATATCGCGAGCATACGATCGATGTAGGGCATAGTTCCCCAATCGTCGTCCGAAAGCCGAATCGACTCTTCCACCTCTTCGCGCGTAGGAGCAAACGGGAAGTCGGGGGCCCAGGACCCCCGGACCGTGGGTTCGATGAGCATGAGACCCAACGTACGTTCCGGATACGTCGCGGCGAAAAGGAGGGCCATCGCCGCCGTGTCGGTAGCGCCGAAGATCACGGCCCGCTGGCTCTTCGCTGCGTCCATGACGGCCCGGACGTCGTCCATGCGGTCCTCAAGAGTAGGCGTCCCGACCACCCGGTCGGAGAGACCGACGCCGCGCTTGTCCCAGAGGATGACGCGGGCGACCGTCGCCAGCTCGCGGAAGTATCCGGCGACCGAGGGCTCCTCCCAGACCAGTTCGAGGTGAGAGATCGCGGTCCTTCCGTAGACGATGTCAACGGGACCTGCCCCGAATACCTCGTAGGCGATTCTTAGGTTGCCACTACGAGCGTAGCGGACCTCGGGAACATCCATCAGCTCTCGCCTCGAAGCCGAACACGGGCGTGGTATATCGGCTGTCCGGGGAAGATTCGCTGGGATAGAACTCGAGGTCCAGGCACGAAGAGGGGTCCGGGGACCTTAGAAAATGTCGGAGGGGGTCTTCGAACCCACCGGGGGTTCAAATCGGGCTCAGGACGGTCCCGGGGGATGTTCCCGACCTACTCCCAGGTATCGTTGACCCCGAAGATCATCGGTGGAGCCGGTCCGTCTGTCGCATCCGTCCGTAGAACCCCTCGCGCGGCCCGAAACCGTAGATTCTTAGCGTGTCTCCGTCCACGGAATAGTACATTCTGACGCGGCGAAACGAGGCGAGCCTCAGTCGCCAGAGTCCACGGTGGTCCGACAGTTCCTTGACCCAATACCCCGGGCCAGGTCGAAAAGGCTGGAAGAGAAGGCCTCGAATCGCGTAGAGAAACTCCTCGCGGATATCGGGGGGGAGTTTGGCGAACTCCTCCTTAGCCCTCTCGTGAGGGATGTAGCGGGTGGGCACCGATCACTTGCCCCGCGACCGAAGCTGCTCGTGGACCCTATCGAGGTCGCCCGCGGGGAGCCAACGTCCCTTCTTTCGGCGAGTCTCCAGCTCTGCCAGCCACTCGGGGGGATCGTAGTCCTCCAACAATTCAAGCAGGAAATCGTCCCAGGTCTTTCCGCCCGTTTTTCTCGCCCGGAGCTCCTGCAGCACTTCGGAGTGCACCGGGATGCTGGTCATCCGGCTGGCGTTCATTACATCTGCCATTATTTCGGTGGCACGTATAATTATCCCTCTAAAGTCGGACGGGGACCCGGCGAAAGAGATCCAATCCCCGACCCACCGAAATTTGCATGGTGGACTGGGTCGTGCGGACGAACGGGGGAAGCGATGGTCACTCAGCTGCGAATCTACACCATCCGGGAAGGCCACATGGACGACTGGGTCCGGGGATGGCGGCAAGGGGTTGTACCCCTCCGGAGGAAGTTCGGGTATCGTGTGGAAGGGGGGTGGACTATTCGTGGAGAAAGCAGGTTCGTTTGGTTGTTGAGCCATGACGGAAAAGAATCGTGGGAGGACCTAGAAAAGTTGTACTACTCCTCCCCCGAACGGAATGCCCTCACGCCCGATCCTGCGGAGTGGGTGGAGAAGGCAGAAACCTGGTTCCTTGAATCGGCCTGACCGCAGCTGCCCCGGCGCGGTTACGAAGGCGTCTCGGTTCGCCCGCGAGAGATTGTCGAAAAGTGTCGGAGGGGGTATTCGAACCCCCCGGGAGTTAAAATCCAGTGGAAAACCGGTCCAGCGAAGCTCCTCGACCGAATGCGGTGGCGTCATTCCTGACGTGATCGAAAGGGTACGGCCGGTCGTTTCGCAGTCCGGGGAGAGGTGTCGGCTGGCCGACAGGTCACGTACGCACAGGGGGATGAAGCGAGGGAAGGGAACGCTGACTCTGAAGGGCAACGTCTGTTCAGCGCCAGGCATCCAAGCCGAGGGGAACTCCCCAGTTCGTTTTCACCAGGACGTGTCGGGCCCGGGCGAGTAGTTTCCCGTCGTTCGTGTAAATCGCGCCGCCTGACACCAGACTCTTTTCGGTCTCCCCAACCTTCCATCCAACGATTACGTGGGGGCGGTCGGCACGAACTGGGGCGATGTGTTCGACCGCCAGCTTTGCCGTCACTGCCCGCGTCTCGTCCTCCGGCCTGGAATGAAGCATGAGCGCCCAGATGGTCGGGCAATCCAGTGACGACCAGACGTACTCCGGGCGGACTATGCCGTTCAAATCGGCAAGCGACCCCGTCGGGACCCATGGGGCCGCAACCGCATCCCGCCCAGAAACCGGACCGGGAAAGATCCGCAGACCGTCTCCCGCAGCCCGACCAGGGCCGCACACGAAACATCGAGGGATCAAGTGCTTGAGGAACCCCGGGTACGCTTCGGAGGCCCGTTCACTTTCCGGGAGACCGACTGGGGGAATCGCTTCGAGGTCAGCTTCCGCGGGCCGCGACGACGCTAGGATCCCCTCGTGGTCGGACAACGCGAAGAATCCGTCCGGTGACTCGCTCAGCTCGTACGGCGTGGCAAGCCGGACCGGTCGACGGAGTGTGACTTCCGCTTTCGACCGGTCCCGCGCAAGGATGCCTCCGACGTACCCCCCCAGTGCGATATCAGGAAGTCCATTGAACCGGGGGTCAATGACGGTCTGGGTCATCGTCTTCGCGTGCCACCGCGAGTGACGAGCCGAAGTACTTTAACTCGCAAGACGAAGGGCGAAATTTCGTAAAGTTCCGGAAAACAGGTCGCGACCGTTTTTCACCCACTGACGGTAAGCCTGCTGAGGGTATGACGTAAAACGGAGTGTCGGAGGGGGGATTTGAACCCCCGACCCCAGGATCTCTCCCGGAGCGCCGCACGCGCCCCGCTATGAGTCCCGTGCTCTACCAGGCTGAGCCACTCCGACGGGAAACGGAGGCGCCGCGACGCGCATGGCTACGTTACCCCGCGGCAGCGTCGCTCTCGCCGGTGGCGGGGGTAGCAATCTCGGGGGGACCCGTCGATTCGACCGGAACCGGCGGCTCGCCGGCGGACACCTCTTCCGCGATCGTGCCCAGGACCTCCGAGCGTCGGATCTCGATCTTCTTGAGCGGGTAGAGCGTTTTGAGACCATGGGCGAGGATCTTCGAGAGCTCGCCCTGCAGCATCTCCCGGACGAACTCCGGGGACGAGCGCTGGGCCGCTTCCTCGGTGAGGATCTGCACGATCTTGTGCCGGAGCTCAGCCCGCAGACGGGTCTGCAGCCGCTGCTCGCCCACCGCCACCGGCTTCAGCACGATCTGAATTCCGTCTTTTGTGGTGACGAGGAACGAGGTATCGATCTTCGACCGCTTTCGCCGGGCGAGCCGTCGGACGTAGTCGGACGTGAGGTCATGGCCGACGAACCGCGCCTCGGCGACGCCGTCCCCACCGAGACGCTCGATGCGGAACCGGAGCTTCACGTGCGCTTTTCCGGCGTCCGCCGCCCCGGAGAGTTCGGGGAGCGTCGTCTCGAGCGTGCGACCGATCACCTGCTCCGGCTCGGTCGCGGCGGTCTCGCCGAGCTCGACGTGCTGGAAGAGCCCGGGGGCCCGGACCTTGAACCAGTGCTTCGAGCGCCACTTGTCCTTGACCGTGCGCGCCAGTGTGGTCTTTTTCGCGGGAGCTTCGGTGTCCGCCATCGCTCGCGGGGCCGCCGAGCGGGGTACCCTACTTAACCGTTGTCGCGCGGACCGAGGGACTCGCGTGACTCGGCGGCCCCAAACTACATAACCGAAACCAAGTTCGCGCGCCGTGGCGAGTACGCCGGGCGCGACGCCGACTCCGGGGACCCGTTCGACCGCCGCAGCGCTGCGCTCGGCACGGGTCGAGGTCGCGAGCCCCGGGGAACGGTTCCGGGCGGAGATCCTGCGGCTCCTCGACGGATTCCGTCGGAAGGGTCTCGACCGCGAAGCGGCGGTCCGCGCGCTGTTTCCGAAAACGGTCCTCCCCGAGTCGACCGACGAAGACGTGATCACGGCCCTCGTCTCGGGGGCCCACCTCCTCTTCTTCGGTCCCTCGGGCGCCGGTAAGACCAGCCTCGCGAAGGACCTCTGGTCGCTCTTCCCCAAGGAGGTGTGGACCGTCGACGGGTGCCCGGTGCTCGATCACCCGCTCAGCGTCGTCGACCCGGCTGTCGCGGCGCGATTTCCTCCGTGCCCGATCTGCGAGCGCCGGTTCGCCCCGGGCAACGACCCGATGAACTTCCAGCCTGCCGCGGTCGATCCCGCGAAGGTTCCGGCGACGTTCGTCGCGCTGCACGAGGGCTACGGCTACGCGAGGCTGCAAGGATCGTCGGAGGTCTTCCCCGATCATCTGACCGGCAACATCAATCTCCGGAAGCTCGAGGAGATCGGGGACCCGATGAGCCCGCTCGTGCTCGAGCCGGGCAAGCTCCTCCAGGCCAACCGCGGGTTCCTGCTCGTGGACGAGATCGGGAAGCTCCCGCTGGGCACGCAGAACGTTCTTCTGCAGGCGCTCCAGGAGGGGACCGTCACACCGTCGAAGTCCCGGGAAAGCTTCCCGGGGCTCTTCGTCGCGGTCTGCACCTCGAATCTCTCGGACCTGGACAACATCAACGACCCTCTCTCCGACCGCCTGACGAGCCTTCACATCGGGTTCAACGAACGGCACAGCGACAACGCACGGATCGTCGCGCTCGCCCGGTCGGACGACCCCACGTCGTACGTGCCCGAGATCCTCACCGACGCCGGCATCCGAGTGATCGAGGCGTGGCGACTGCGCATGAGCGAGGAGAACCCGGACATCGGGGAGGTCGGGTCGAACCGGACCCTGATCGACGTCGCCTCGCGGACCTCCGCGATCGCAGTCCTGGCCGGCCGGACGCTCCCGACCACGGCCGACCTCAAGGCGGGACTCCTGCACGCGATGCGGGGTCGGATCCGGGCCCGTAGCGGGGACTCGTTCCGCCAGAACGAAAAGAGGGTCTCCGACTTCATCGACCAGTACCTGGAGGCGGGCCTCAAGCGGAGCGCGGGCGTCTACTGGTGCCGGTTCTTCCGCGGGGCCCTCAAGGAGAACGCGAGCGAGGCGGAGGCGCTCGTCGGGGAGGGGCGACGCCTGAAAGACGACGCCGAGCTCCGAGGCCAGCTCGCAAGCGACGGCCCCCTCTTTCCGAAATTCCGTACGTTCGTCCGGTACGTGAACGACCGGGAGCATCCCCCGCCCCCGCTCACCGCGCCTGACATGGCCGCGCACGAATTCCGTCTGCTCGAAGAGTACTCGCTCTTCACCTGCAAGGACGAGGACGACGACGACGCCCCCCTCTAGCGCCGCGATCGAACTACCGAACTGCGACGACTACGCCGATGACGTAGTCTCCGACGACCTCCTCGATGCCGTTGATCGCGCGCGCCTCGTCCGGGCGCTCGCGGAGCAAGGGGTGGACGGGGCCCGACGGCTGGTCCGCGAGGAGGCCGAGAAGGATTCCGAGCTCGCCGCGCGGCTCGCCCGCCTGCGCGAGCGGCTCCGTCAGCAGGCGCGACGGCGGATCACCCGCCTTCTCGGCGACTACGACCGCAAGGGAGGGGAGCTCGATGCCACCGCTCGACGTTCCGACGAGGAGGTCGCCCAGCGGATCGCCGCGCTCGAGGCCCGACTGAAGGCCGCCCGGTCGTTGTCGCTCTCCCGGCTTCCGCTCGAGCTTCCCGAGGAGGTCCAGGCGGCCATCCTTCTCCCCACGGCCTCGTGGAACCAGCCCCCGCCCCGCCCGGGTCTCGGCGCGAGGATCCGGGCGGCGTTCGCCCGGTTCGTCGCATGGCTCCGGCGACTGTTCGGCCGTCGCGCGGCCGCGCCCGTCGCCAAAGCGGGTCGGGAGGTCCCGATCGCGATCGCGAGCGCCGATGGGCGTGCGCTCGGCGCCTCAGCTCTCGGGGACGCGATCGCCCGCCTCTCGGCCCCCCAACAGGAGGAGCTCCGGGAGGACATCGCCGGCGCGGTCCGAGCCGAGAGGCAAGGGCTCGCCCGGGAAGCGGAAGCGAAACGCCGGGCGCTCGAAGCCCAGCGTCGCCAGCTCGAGGAGGAACGTCGGGAGGCCGAGCGTCGGGCCGCCGCGGACACCGAAAACCGGGTCCGGGAGGGCGAGGAGCGCCGGCTCGAGCGGGAGCTCAAGGAGCGCGGCTTCGTCGCCGAGCGCGGCGGGGAGCTTGCCGTGACCTACGGGCTCGTGGAGCGGTTCGCCCGGCTGCTGCTCGAAGAGGAGAGCCGCCAGCTCCCCGGCGACATCCGCCTCTCGCTCAAAGGCGGGGCATCGACCGGTGTCTACGAGAAGGCGCGGCTCCTGCGCGCCGAGGAGGTCGCCCATATCGACCTACCGGGGTCGCTCTTGGCCGCCCGGCTTGCCGGCCAGCGGCACATCGACGAGACGACGAGCTACGTCTACCGCGAAGTGACGAGCGAGCGCGTCCACGTCGTCCTCGCTTTCGACCGCTCGGGGAGCATGAGCGAGGGCGGCAAGCTCGAGGCGGCGAAGAAGGCGCTCCTAGCGCTCTACGTCGCGGTCCGCCGACGGTACCCCGACGCGATCGTCGACGTCTTCGCCTTCGATAACGAGGTCCGCGTCCTCGACCTCGTGGAACTATGGGAATGCACCGCGGGGGCGTTCACGAACACCGCCGAAGCGCTCCGTGCGGCGCACCTACTCTTGCAGGCGTCCCGGGCCACGCGGCGGGAGCTCTACCTCATCACCGACGGGCTCCCCGAGGCGTATACGGCCGAGGACGGCCGGGTCCGGTCGGGGCAGCTCGACGTCGCGATGGAGCATGCCCTCGAACGGGCCCGCGAGCTCGCGACCGTCTCCGCGCTGCGGTCGACGATGATCCTGCTCAAGTCCGAGCATCCGGAATACGAGGCGGCGGCCCGGGCGATCGCCCGAACGATGGGGGGAGACCTCCTGGTCACCGATCCGGGCCGTCTCGGGGTCGAGCTCCTCGTCCGGTGGGCGCACGGCACCGAGGTCGAGCGCCGCATCGCGACCCCGGCCCCCCTCCCGCCGGCGCCGGCCGCGCGCGGGGGCGGCCCGACCCGCCGGCGTCGCCGGGCGGATCGCCGCATGGGCGGCTGAGCGGCGTTGCGCGTGCCCGTCAACCTTTATCTCCCGACCGGAAGAGTTCCGAGCCGCGGTGGGACGATGACAGATCCCCAGGAAGAGGCCCAGTTCCGCGCGCACCTCGCCGAGATGCGTCGCGCCGCGGCCGGGCTCGGGCGTGACTTCGCGAGCGAGTTCTCCGACCTCGATCGGAAGATCGAGCGGTTGGGGCACATGACGGCCCGGGAGGGCCGGTACCTCGCCCGGGACATCCAGGACGACTTCGCGAACCTCGGCCGCCGGATGGACGAGGAGGTCCGCCGGATCCCCCAGCATATCGCGAACGCCGGGGTGGCGATCGGTAGCGGCGCCGCCCGGGCGGGAGCCGCGACCCGGGACGCCTTCGTCTCGGCCGGTCACGCGGCCAAGGTCGGAACGAAGAACGCGCTCGCGACCGCCGCGGGCGTGCGTCGGACTCCGATGCGCGAGTGGTCCCCGCCGACGACGGGCGGGGACGAGGGCGAGAGCTCGTCCTAGTCGCGCGACCGACGCGCCGGGACCGGGCCGCCCGCCACGGGCGGATGCCCCCGCGCGTGGTCGCGGGCCTCTCGCGCGCGATCCGCAGCGACGCCGAGGTAGCGCGGGTCGAGGTCGAACCCGACGAAATCGACATCGAGCCGGGCCGCGGCCACCGCCGAGGCGCCGATCCCCACGAAGGGATCGACCGCCCGACGGATCCGCGCGAGCCCGGCGAGGCGCAGGCACCACTCCGGTAGCTCCGGGGGGAACGAGGCCGGATGGGGCCGGTCCCGTCCCCGCTCCTGGATCGTCGCGTAGGGCAGGAACCAGGTATTGCCGCGGCATCGGAGGTCTCCGTCCCGGCGCTGCCAGCGCGCGACGTTCGACTTGTCCTGGTACGGGACGCCGATCGCGAGGCGGTCGATCGGGACGTCCCCTCGACGGGAGAAGTGGAAGACGTACTCGTGGGCACCGTGGAGGTACCGGCGGGAGACGAGGGGCTTGTAGTGCCCGAGCGCGAGGTCACGGTCGAGGCCCGAGGCGCGCCCAGCCGCCGAGCGGTCGATGGCGATCGACTTCACCCAGTGGATGACGTTCTGGAGGACGAACCGGCGCCCGACGACCCGCGCGACGTCCCAGGGCAACCAGGGATCCTTCGGGCGGCCGCCGATGTTGAGGAAGAACGAGCCGCGGTCCGCGAGGACCCGGTCGACCGCGTCGCGAAGCCCGCCGATCCAGGCCACGTACTCGTCCCGGGGCCGGTCGTCGGCGTAGACCCCGTAGGGCACGCCGGCGTTGTACGGCGGGCTCGTGACGACGACGTCCGCCCGGCCCTCGCCCACCCGGCGCGGGAGCCCGGACAGGGCGTCCTCGCACCAGAGCGTGATCGCGCGGCCGCGTCCGAGAGGGATCCGGGCGAACGGCCGATCACTCGGTGGCATGCCGAGGTCGGCCGAGGCGCGACGGCGAAAAGGCTTAACGCGCCGGGGCGGCCGCCGCCGCGGACGCCGGCGGGGCCGTGGGGGGCGCCGTCTTCGCCTTCGCGAGCTCGGCGCGGGCCTCGGCGAGCGCCTTCTCCGGTTCCTTGTAATAGTAGGCGACGAGCCGACCGACGTCCCGGTGCGTGAAGGGCTTGAGCCGCGTCGCCTGCGTGTCGCGGGCGACCATGTACTCGAGCATCTCTCCGCGGTTGCGGACCTCGCGCTCCATCTCCTTCATCGAGAGGTTCTTCATCAGCGCGACCCGCTCGTAGACGTAGGAGTGGCCGCTGTAGAGGAACGTGTCGTCCGCCGGGTTCCAGGAGTAGACGGAGTTCGTGATGAGCTCGTTCGTCTCGGGGTCGAGCCCGACGATCTCGGTGAGGGACTGGACGCGGCGCGT
>JASHQN010000078.1 GCA_030039135.1 Thermoplasmata archaeon
CCGTCCGGTTTCGGCGAGGCGCTCTCGGGGGCCGAGCGCGAATGGGAGTCGGATCGGATTCGGGCCCGGATCGCCCGCGACGGCATCCCTCCCGCCGCCTTTCGCGCGTACCTCGAGCTCGCGAACGACCTCATTCCCTCGGCCGGCGCCGGTTTCGGCATCGAGCGGCTCGTCCGATTCCTTCTGCGGACCCCGCACGTGGCCGACGTACAGCTCTTCCGGCGCGTGCCCGGAGAGCCCGTGCCGCTCTGATCGGGAAAGGCTCGGGCGGAGCGAGCCGCGGGGCCCCGGACCGCCGGACCCGAGCCGACGGCACCCTACTTGCCGACCGTAGCAGTGACCCGGCCCTGACGGATCGCCGCGAGCAGCGCGGCATAGTCGCGCCGGGTCTGCTCGGCGTACGCCTCGGCGAAGTCGGTGATGGCGATGTCGAAGGTCTCCTTCGTCCCGAGGTATCCGCTGATCGCGGCAGGGTCCCCGGTACGCGCATGCGCTCGGGCGAGCGCGGCTCCGCACAACTCGCCGTGGCCGGTCAAGCCTTTCGCGCCCATCGTCGCTGGGTCGGCGATGAACTTCCAGTCCCGGAGCTGTCGGACGTAGAAGTCCCGATCCCGGAGCGACCCCCACCCGAGGAAGCTGTCGCTCGCCTCCTGGATGAGGTGCTGGCCCACCACGACGCGCTCGGCATGGTTGGAGTACTCGCTCGGCCCGGCATACGGCTCGAGCGCGGATGGGAGCGCCTGCTTGACCTGCAGGAAGAGCGGATCGTCCGTGTCCCGGTCGCCGACCAAGAGGAGGATCGAGCAGGCCGTCCCGACGCTCCCCACCCCCACGACCTTCTGCGCGACGTCGACGACATGGTAGCGCTCGAGCAGCATGCGTCGTTCCTCCGGAAGGGTGGCGAGGTATCGGTCCAGCAGGGCATGCGAGAGCTCGGCTCCCTCACCGTTCGGATAGTGGATGATCAACGGAGGGGAGTCCCGGATGCGGTAGGCGCCGGCGTCGCGCCGGACCAGGCGGGGAAAGACATGCAGCGACGTCTGAACGCGAGCTCGTTCGGCGTACCGCACGATCATCCGGCGCCCTTGGCGCGCGATCTGTCGGGAGATCTGGTCGGGGTCGAGATGGGAATACCAGATGTCGAGGTAGCGCATCATCGCGTACGAGTTCATCGCCCCGCGGTAGGCACCCACCGCCCGGAGCACCGCTCGACGCTGCTGACCGCGGCCGAGACCGTTCACACGTCCCGCCACGACCAGGCTCGCCGCGAGTCGCTTGACGTCCCATTCCCAGGGTCCGGGAAGGGTCTCATCGAAGTCGTTGAGGTCGAACACCTCGTTGCGCTCCGGCGTGCCGAAGATCCCGAAATTGCTGAGGTGGGCGTCGCCGCCGAGCTGGGCGCGGAGACCGGTCTGCGGGGTGGACGCCAGGTCGCGGGCCATGACCGCCGCCGAGCCGCGAAGGAACGCGAAGGGCGAGAGCGACATCCGGCCGTATCGGATGGGGATCAATCGAGGGACTCGCAGCGCGTTGGTGGCCTCGAGCAGGTCGATGGGGTCCGGGCGGTCCCGGTCCGGGGCCCAGGCCGCGTGGCTCGAACGCGGAACCTTCTCTCGGAGGAGCTTGCCCGCTCGCTGCCGCTCGAGACGGGAGGGAAGAGGTCGCCGGGGGTACGGGATGCGACCGATCCGGGTCAAGGAGGTGCGCCTCGTGCCCTCACCGTCGTGCGCGTAGAAGGACGCTTCGCCGTGGTTGCGTCGGCCGGATACCGGCCCCATCCGAGGTCAGGGTCACCCATTATGTGCCCGGCCCGCTCTCTACGTTGGATCGTGCCATGGCCAAAGGGTCACGAACGGGGCGGTCGCGGTCGGCCCGACCCAATCCGGTCTCCCCAATCCCGCCCGGGTACCCGACGGTGGTTCCCTACCTCGCGGTCGCCGGAGGGGTCGCGGCCCTCGAGTTCTACGTGGCGGCGTTCGGCGCGAAGGTACTCGCTCGGGAGGTCACCCCCGACGGCAAGCTGATCCATGGGCGCCTTCGGATCGGGGACTCAATCCTCATGGTGTCCGACGTCTTTCCGGGGGCCGACGTCTCTCCGCCGTCGTCGGTCGGAACGACGACGGTTACGCTCCACCTCTACTCGAAGAACGTCGACGCGCTGTGGGATCGCGCGGTCGCTGCCGGCGCCAAGGTGACGATGCCGCTCGAGAACCAGTACTGGGGCGAACGGTACGGGCGCCTGCTCGACCCGTTCGGGCATCACTGGTCGCTCTCGATGCGCGTGAAGATGAGCCGGGCGGACGTAGCCCGGAAACGGGAGGACGCGATGGCCGCGTTCGCCCGAGGGGAACACCCCTCGCGAGAGCCCCCGGACATCGACGCGTAGCCGGGCGTGCGGCGCGAGGTTCGTCGTCCTTCCCCGGGCCACCCCATCGAGTAATGGGCGCGCGCGGGATTCCTAGTCGAGGACAGCCGGTGCCCACGAGCGGGGCGAGGTCGGGGTGGTCGTGACGCCGCAACGAGAACGGGGCTCGCGGATGGCCCCAACAGCCGGCCCGGGCTTACGACGAGAGGAGATCGCGATCCCCGTACGCGGCGGAGAGATCGTCGGCGACCTCGCCGTGCCTCCGGGGGCGATCGGGACGGTCGTTTTCGCTCACGGCAGCGGGAGCGGGCGGTTCAGCCCGCGCAACCAATCGGTGGCCGCGGACCTCGAGGCGGCGGGGATCGCGACGCTGCTCCTGGATCTGCTGACGGGTCCCGA
>JASHQN010000079.1 GCA_030039135.1 Thermoplasmata archaeon
ACCCGTGCGGGTCGTCGTCTTCGGCGAGCGCTTGACGTAGTTGAATCCTGCCTCGATCACGCGCTCGCGCAGGCTCGCGAAATCGGTCCACCGGAAGAGCGACGGCTCGAGATAGCAGGCGAGGGCGCACTTGTTGCACGACTCATAGGGGGCCCAGTCGAACGAGTTCCACAGCTGCCGGACGTCGACCTCCCAAACGGGGAGGCTTCCCTGGTACTGCTGGAGCACGTAGCACGGGAGCACGATCCGACCCGACGGATCGATGTTGATCGTCAGCCAGGGCTTGCACCGCCAGGGCCGCCCTCCGTACCAGGAGTCGAGGATCGCGTCGAAGTACCCCGGCGACTCCATCAAGGGGGCGCCGCTCTTCCGCAGGTCCCTCAGCCGCTCGATCGTAGGCCGTAGACGGTCCCGGTCGGGCGACATCGGATCCGCCGTCGTGTAGTCGTAGGCGATCTGGACCGTGAGTCCGATGTCGAGCCGTTCGGCGAGCTCGACGACCTTCTCCGCGTGATCGAGGTTGTCCTTGGTGACGGTGTGACTGATCAGGGTAGGGACCTCCGAACGGGACGCCCGCATCCCCTGTACGGCTCGCTCGAACGAGCGCGGTATACCGCGCAAGCGGTCGTGCGTCTCGCCGATCCCGTCGAGCGACACGAACAGGAGATCGAGATGGGGCGCGATCTCGGGGAGCCGATGTTCGAGCAACCAGCCGTTGGTCACGAGCGACGTGTGGAAGCGAGCGTGGGCCTCTCTCAGGATGTCCGCGACATCCTTCCGGAGAAGGGGTTCTCCCCCCTCGAACCCGAGGAACGAGACGCCCGCGCGGGCGAGGGCGTCCATGATTCGGACCTCGTCCGGAAGCGTCAAGAGCTCTTCGTCCTCGCGCCGCCAGAACGGGCACATCTTGCACTCGAGGTTGCATCGATACAGGAGCTTGTGGCCGGCAATGACCGGCGACTTCTCCCCCGAGAGGTTCCGCAGCGAACGATGGAGGCTGCGCAGGATCACCGGCTTCACGACAGCCATCGCACCCTCCGAGTTGGCCGGGATCTAGGCGGGGTCACCGGGAGGCGACGACCGCGATCGCACCCGGCCGCTGCTGCTCCGTCGGACATGTGGACGCCTTCGGCCCGGGCGGGGCAAAGCGCGAGCGTCCATAGACTCTCCGGGGGCGCCTCGGACGCGGCATCGAGTGTGGGCTCGATCGCTTAACCCTCCGGTGCGGCGCGGAGGCGGCGGCGGGACGCACCTCTTCCCGCGGCGGTCCCGGCCCGTCGATCAGGGCGAGGCCGGGAAATTGGCGAGCGTGCGAGGCCATCCGTCGAGGTGAGCTCTGAACCCGCGGCCCCGGCGTTCGGAACCGCCCGGTCAGATCACGGCGATGACGCCGCAAAGGACGATCGATGCGAGGCTCGCCCAGTACGCGCCCTTCCAGAATCCCCGGGATGCCTGCGTCCCCATGACTCGCGGGTTGGAGGCGAGCAGTCCGACGAGGATCCCCGGTCCGATGAGGATGAACACCAGTGCGACCATCATGAGCAGGACCAGTTCGAGGGGATGGGGGAACAGAAATGGGACGATGACCGCGGGGATGCTCTCGCCGGCATAGATCCAGAACGCTCGACTGCGGGGGAGCCCGATGGCCTCCACGACCCCCCAGGCGCTCCCTAGGGAGATCACCACCAGCGCGAGGAACGCCGCGGCGATCAACCCGAGAGCGAAAGCGTACGGGAGGAGCCAGCCGCCGACCGCGGCCAGAGCGGAGGCGATGCCGCTCGACGTGTACAGATCGGCGGACGCGGGCATCCCGGCACCCAGCATCAGGAAGGCGACCATCAGCGCCTCGCTCGCGACCGCTCCGATCAGCGTCTCCCACCGGACGCCGGGAATCGTTGACCCCTTTTTCTCGGCGGTCGCCGACGACTGGAAGAACAGCATGAACGGCATGACGACCGCTCCCGCATTCGCAGCCAAGAGGAAGACGAACGACGGGTTCGCGGAGAAGTAGATGGGGCTGTAGGGAAGGATCCCCCGCATCATGAGCGCCGACCCCACGGTGAGGATGAATACGGCCGAGATGGCGAGCAGGATCCGCTCGGCCCAGGCGTACTTCCCTCGAGCCACGAGACCGATATGGAAGACGAACGCGGTGGGAAGAGAGAGGTACAGGGGGACTCCGAAGATCCCAAAGGCGAGACCGATCGCGGCGTACTCGGCGATGTAGCTCGCGACGTCCGCGACGGCAACGGGGAGCGCGATCGCGATGCTCGTCCGTCGGGACTGAGATTCCCGGACCAGCTCCCCGAGACCCTTACCCGTGACGGCGCCGATACGGCCCGCTGCTTCCTGGACGAAGAAGAGCGGAACGATCAGCAGTAGGAGGAACCAGATCAGGTCGTAGCGATAGGCGACGCCGGATTCGAGGCCGGTCAGAATGCTCGCCGCGTCGACGTCGGCGATCATGACCAACCACGCAGGTCCCCAGGCCTGTGGCCACCCGGGAGCGAGGCGCCGACGGTGAGCGAACTGTCCGGCGGTGGCCCCGGTCGGGTACGCAGCTATTCCCGCGGACCACTCCGGCGCCGCCGTCACTGGAATTGAGCACATTGAGGTGAGTATTTATCCGTGGCGTATGTGACATCGCTACGAATACTTTCACGGTGTGAACAAGCGCACCTAAGAGCGTTCACAGCGGAGCGTGCACGGAGCTGACCGAGTTGTCTTCTCAGCCCGGCGATCGCCGGCCGCCCTGGTCCGCCAGCCGTACGGACGGTGCCCGCGGTTCGTCTGAGATTTTGCTAGGGCCATAGCGAGGAGCGGATCCGCAACGGGGATCGTTGGGCGCGGGCCGAGGGGCGACGGGAGCTGGCGCCCCCTTCGGGTCAGGGCCCGAATAGCGACGCCTCCGAGACTCCGACGGATTCAGTGAAGTCCGGCGCGGATGGGAGCCTACCCGGTGTCGGCCATGAACTGCCGCGGGGAGACCCACGCGGACCGGGTCGCCACCGCCCCGCTCTCCCGGTCAACAGTGGCGACGACGGCCACCGCCCGTCCGAGCATCGTGAATTCGAGGGAATACCAGAGAACCTTCCAGCCCCCGGGCGCGGGACGGACCAGCGCGGAGTGGTACGTCATCTCGAGCAATCGCCTCCGCTGGAGCGCCGGCCGGTACGAGGCGCGGAGGGCACCCTCCTCAGTGGTCACAGGGCCGGGCGCCGGCTCCGACCACGGGAACTCGAGCGTTCGGCTGACCGCGCGCACACCGCGGAAGAGATGAAACTCGGCGTGGCGCAGGCGGACGTCTGGGCCGTCGCGTCGCTCCTCCACCAGAAGGAAGACCCCCGGGTTATCGGTCGGAGCCACGGCGGTGAACCCCTCCCGCTTGGCTGCCCTTCCCGCCCGCCATCGTGCGAGCCCCCGGAATGCGAGGTAGCCAAGGTAGCCGGCGAGCAGGATCCAGGCAGTCGTCTCCCAGATGGGAATTGGGACACGGCCTCGCTCGTACAGCATGAGCGAGAACGAGAACGCGGTGAACGCGAACGTCCCCAGGTTGACCGCCCGGTCCGCGTCGAGGTGAAGCTCCCGGTCGGAGAACGGCGCGAGCGGCCGCACTGAGTAGTTCGTGAATCCGTCGAGGAGGAGATGGCTGAGACCGCCCGTCTCCATCGCGAGGAAGTAGAGGAGCGCTGAGCCCGTCGCGAACGCCGGGCTGACCACCGCCCCGAGGAGGAGGGGAACGAGGAACGCCCCCGCCACGGCCATGATGGTTACCCCGAGGACGGTGTGCACGATCCCACGGTGGCGAAGAGCGGGGAACCGGCGTGCGAGGGGAAAGAGCAGGATGTCCGCGTCCGGCAGGCCCCCAGCGAGTGCTCCGGCGGCGACGTACTGAAGGTGGTTCGGTCCCCAGATCGCGTATGAAATCAAGTAGGCGATCAGGACGTGCGTGAAGAGGTCCATAGGGCTCGGGCGGAGGGCGAGAGTTCCGTGCTTCAAAAGGGGCGCGCCGGACCGGTGATGCCGGGCGCGCGCACCGGCGGAGCGCGCGCAGGATGGTCCCAGCCTGGGACCTCGGGGCGGCCGCGAGTTCGGCGAAGAGTTCTGGTGCCGGTCCGTTCGCCGAGCGGGCCTTCGCCTTATGGGATCAGTCCCGAAGGGTTCGCCTACGGTTACTTCCCCCTAGGGTACAGCATCCTCGGGAGCGGTGAACGCGGCGACGGTGGCAAGGGCTGCCAACCGACGGGAACCAAACCTCTGGCGGCTGAAGGAAAGGCGGGTCTCAGGCGATCCGAGCGAAGTACCGGTGCCTCCTCCTTCGGCCCACACTCCAGCCGCTGCCGCAGAAACATTCAAACGAGATGCACCGGTTCCCCTCTCCCAGCCGAGCGTCCGCATGACGCGAACGAATCCTCCGCAGGGATCGGGGCTCACATCCGGCCCCCACAGGGCTCGGGAATTGAATCACATATCGCTCGTGTTGGGGGTCGAAGGGCAAATCCTGGCCGCTCTCGGACCCGTCTCAAAGCGCCTCAAGGACCACCCGGGGTCGTCGGCGTTTCTCGGCCGTTTGAGAACCGTGGCCGAAGACCACATCGAAGCGTGGAGGGTCCGTATGCTGGGCATCGGTGCCCCGGACCCGAGAATCTCGATCACCGTAGGGCCCCCGCCTGCGCTCCCGCCAGGGCTGGACGAGCAGTTGGGCCCTTCCGCCGCGTTTCAGGTGCTCTACACGCTCATCAGCCAGGCGGCGTTCGGTTACTCGATTCTCCACGTGGTCGCCCACCGGCAGTGCGACAGTGGCTGGGGAATCGAGGAGGGAAGTAGCGCGGACCTGGCCGACGAGCACCTGTCGGATTACCTGCAAGCCTTGGAGATTTTCCACACGCTAGTCTCCGACGTGACGGTCTGGGAGTTGAGCCGGGAGGGCCTAGAGTGCCGGTGCGTCTGTCCATCCTGCGGGCTCGGCATCTGCATGTGCGGGTCGCATGGTACCGCGCGGGTGGTGGAGCTCCGGCAATCCGCGATGAACCCCGGAAAGAATCTCACGGAACGCGGTCTCAGCATACTGAGCCCGCCGCGGGCCAACAGTGTTGCCCTTCGAGCGGGCTTGGAGCGAGGTGACGCTATCGTGGGCCTCGACGGGGAGCCGGTCGCGACGGAGCCGAATCTCTCGGCGACCATCACGGATTGGGGACAGAGGCTCAAGAAAGTTATCAGCGGGCCGGACGCCGAGGAACGGATGCGGCTCCGGGTGCGCCGGTCTTCGGGTAAAGTCCAAGAGGTACTCGTCGCAAGCCACGCGGACAGTGCCCCGCTGCAGGAACGGAGGCTCGCTGCGATCATGTTCACGGATATGGTCGGTTTCACTTCGCTCGCGCAGAAGGACGAGTCGCGGGCCCTCGAGCTGCTCGAAGAGCACCGGGCGCTGGTGCGGAGCGAGTACCCTCGGTTCAAGGGCCGAGAGATCAAGACCATGGGGGACGCATTCCTCCTCGAGTTCGCTAGTGCCCTCGAAGCGGCCTCCTGCGCCTTGGCGATCCAGCGGGCGGTGCGAAAGCGCAACCGGGTGGGACGCCGCGAGAAGATTCAGCTACGAATCGGCATCCATGTGGGGGACCTCATCTCGGTCGGGGGGGACATCTTCGGGGACGCGGTCAATATCGCGTCGCGGATCGAGCCGATGGCCGAACCGGGGGGGATCTGCGTGACGCAGCAGGTCTATGACCAGATATGGAACAAGGTTCCCGCCAAGATGGCCGAGCTGGCGCAGGCCCGGCTCAAGAACGTAAAAACCCCGGTGGGAGTGTACCGGATCGCCGTACCGAACTAAGAGCTTGAACGGCGGCGCGGGAGGCAGCCCCGAGCGGATTGGCCTGCTGTTATTGGTCCCACGTCCCGGAGCCCAGGGAAATCGTCGCTCAGGCAGAACAGAGATTTCGAGGAAGGGGGTAACGTAACGGGCGCTGAAGTCAGGACTCCGCTGCGAGTGGGATCTGAGGTCGACGCCCTACTGTCGCGGAAGACGTACGCACCAGGGTCACTTATATCTCACACGAGTAGGAAGATCTCGTGCCGCCACACGGGCGCTGGTATCGGCGAGTATTCGTCGTCGCCGGCGTCGCAATGGTCCTGCTTGTTGCACAGTATCTGCTCGGAATGTGGACAAACGTCTACGCGCCATCGACCCCTGCGTTCTATGCCATGAAGAACTATACACCTCTCGGGCTGCATGTTTTCAATGGCGAAGCCCTGTTCTTGCTCTCCGTAGTCGCACTCATTTTTGCAGCCTTCTCATGGCAGCTGAGATTGATCGTACCCGCGGCGGCGCTCGCCATTGCAATCCTGGTCGCGGGCGAGCTTGGGATGGTGTTCGAAAACTCGGTAAATCCGATTTACTCGTTTGGGATGGGGACGATGTGGAT
>JASHQN010000080.1 GCA_030039135.1 Thermoplasmata archaeon
AGAGCCCGTTGAGACCGACCACGCCGGCGACCGACGACTCGAGGTTGCCCGGAAGTTCGGCCGGAAGCGAGTTCGCGTAGAAGACCGGTCCGTTCGTGACCGAGCCAGCGATCGCGCTGTCGTTCCCGAAGGTCGGGACCCAGTTCCCGTTCGACGTGTACTGCTCCCGGAACGCTCCGAGCTGCGTGTGGAATGCCGCTTCGATCTCGGCCCCGGTGCCGGTGACGCTCAGCGCCAGATTCTGAAACTCCGGGTTGACCGTCAGGCCATATCCCTCGAAGTACGACAGCAGCGCCGCGTACGTCCCAGGGTCCGCTCCGAAGTCGCTCGAGATCTCGGGGGCAGTGAGGAATTGTCGATAGTACGGGCTGGCGGGATTGCTGACCTGGTCGACGAAACCCCCGAGATTCCCCGAGGGTTTCAGATTGACGTCGACCGTGAGGAGCGCGCTCGCCGGATTGGACGTCGCCACCGGCACCACGGTGAACGTGCCGAGGTTGGTCGCGCCGTTGAGGCTGAAGTGGCTGGATCCCGCCACCTGAACGAGGTTCCCCGAATCGGATGTCGACGATCCGGCCGCCGCCGGAACGGCCGACCCCGAGGGGGTCGCGACCGTCGCGGAAGCCGTACTGATTCCGCCGAGTACGCTCAACACCATCAGCGCAGAGGCCAACCACACCAGCGTCAGACCCAAGGGCGCTCGTCCTGCGTTCATGCGTTACTCCCCGCCGTCCACCGACTCGGGCCGAACCCGTGCGAAGGCGGTAGGCCCCGAACGGCGTCAGGCTACTTGAACCCGCCCGGGTGGGGTCGCCAGGTCAGCAAGTCGAATGGAGGGTGCGCGGCTCGCGCGCGCCACATCGGCGGCTCGGCGAGTCTCGACCGTCCAGGCGCGTGGGCACCACCTCCGGCAGACGCCCAGCTTGTGGGCCGAATGTTAGACGTTCGTGCAAGTTCGACGTCACGCCCGTCATGAGCGTTGACGGTGTAGGGGTCTGTACACGTGGCATCCCCGGCATTCCGCGTGCGACCCGCGACACGAGGTGACCTCACCTCGATCGTCGAGATCTACAATCACTACGTCGCCCACACCCCTGTGACGTTCGAGATTGCGCCGACCCGGCCGGAAGAGCGGCTCGATTGGTTCAACGAGCATTCGGGTCCCGGCCGCTACCGACTCCTCGTGGCGACCCTCGACGATGGCCGAATCGTCGGCTGGGCCACCTCCAGCCGATTTCGGCCCCGCGCGGCGTACGACACTTCGGTCGAATCGTCCGTGTACTGCCGACCGGGCTTCGAGGGCCAAGGTATCGGATCGATGCTCTACGAGGCGCTTTTCCGAGCGATCCGGGAGGAGGACATCGAGCGGATCCTTGCCGGCATCACGCTTCCCAACCCCGCGTCGGTCCGTCTGCATCGTCGGTTTGGATTCCGTCGGGTAGGGGTGTTCCACCGGGTCGGACGGAAGTTCGGGCGGTACTGGGACGTGGCGTGGTTCGAGCGACCCCTGCGCGCGGAGCCGGCGTCCGATGCCGAGTAGGCGTGCTCGCGACGGGCGGAAGGCACCGCAGCGGAGCCGTACCCGCGCCCCACTCCGCCCGACGTGGCGGATCCGCCGGGCCACGGAGGACGACATCCCCGGCGTCCTCGAATGCCTGCGAGCTGCCTTCGACCCCTACCGGGACCAGTACACCCCTATCGCGTTCCGGGCTACGGTGCTGACCCCTCAATCGGCCCGACAACGAATCGGATCGATGGTCGTCTTCGTCGCGGTCGACGCTCGGGGAACGGTCCTCGGCACGGTCTCGGCACGTCGGGGCGCGCGCGGTCGAGGAAATCTACGCGGGATGGCGGTACGGCCATCCCATCAAGGAACCGGCCTCGCGCCATCGCTGCTGGACCGGGCGCTCCGGCATCTCGCGCGGGAGAACTGCGAGTCCGTGACCCTCGGCACGACCGCGCCGCTTCGTCGCGCGTTGCGGTTCTACGAACGAAATGGCTTCGCGAGGACCCGAAGGACTCTCGATTTCTTCGGCATGCCGCTCGCGATCTACTCTCGACACCTCGGACCGCCCCGCCGTCCGGCGGCGCCGACCGGTTCCGGACGCACGCCCCGCACGAAGGCGTGAGGGGACGAGCGGGGCGAGCGGTCCGTCGAGCTGTTGTCCCTCAGGCCGCCGGTGGAGCGTCGGCGCGAGGAGCGCCCACGGCTTTCGGAGGCTTCGCCTTCGCCGAGGGCGGGCCCTTCGACTCGGAGTAGCCGCACCGGCCGCACGAACGTCGGTCGGCGTGCTCGGCAAGGAAGGTCCCAGGACCGCACTTCGGGCAGGACTTGTGCGTACGGGCGAGCGCGTCGCCCGACGTCTCGTAGAGGCCGACTCGAGCCTTCGCCAACGCGATCACTCCGCTTTCGGCGCGTGGGCCTTCTCGCCCTTAGCGGGCTTCGTCTTCGCTTCGCCGGCCTCGGCTCCGGGCTTCGACGCCTCGGCCTTGGCCGGTTTCGCCTTGGGTTCGGGCGGCGCGGCGGCAGGTGGGGGCTCCTCGGCCTTCGCCGGCGCGGACGGCGCTGACGGCGCGGGTTTCGGCGCCTCGGCCGGTGCAGGTGGGGAGGCTGAGGGGCCCGGCTTCGACTCCTTCTCCTTGAGTCCGTTGCGGACGAGGATGTGGGCGCGCGTGATCGACTTCGCCGCTTCGGCGGTCTCGTACACGAGGGCATCGCCGCGAGTGGTCGCGGTGCCGAAGCGCGCGTGCATCCGCTCGATGATCACCCGGTCCTTCGGCGCCTTCACGAGCTTCGAGAGCTCGCCGCGCACGGCGTCCCGGCTCGGGGTGGCCGCGGTCGCATGGGCGACCTCGAAGCGGTACTCGTGGCGCTTCATGAGCGGGTTCGACCGCTCTTCGAGGATCCTAATCTCCACGGGGGGTTCTCCTGAGCTCCATGAGGGCGATCAAGTGCCGAACGTGCTCCTTGGCGACCTCGTCGACCCGCACGAAGGAGACCCCCGCACCTGGGATACCGTATATAACGGTCGCCCCGGCGGGCATCGACTCGACCAGGGCGAGGGAGCCGAGATCCTCTTCGCCGTCGACGACGATGAGTCCCCCGCCGCTCGCGATGAGCTGTTTGACCGCGGTCCGCAATCCCTCCGTGAGGAGACCGGGCGGATTCCGTACGTGGACCTCCCGGCGGGCGGCGAGCGGCCGAAACGCCGATGGATCGATCCGCTCGTGTCGCTGCGTCTTGTAGTCGACGATCCCTACGAGGGGGAGCTTACCGAGGGCGATCGATCGCTCCGTGACCCGATCCCCACAGGTCCCGAAGACTCCCAGCGAGCGGATCCTTCGGTCCGCCGCCTCTCCCGAGTAGACCGGCCCGTACTGCTCGGCGAGCGTGGCCCGGAGCGACTCGGGTACGGCCCAGACGCGCTCCTCACTTGACGCGGAGCGCGTACCGGCCCGCGGCATGGATCCCCATCTTCCGGGCGATCTCCGACTTCTCGGGATCGATGACGATCAGGTACCCCTGCCACTCGCGGGAGACCTCCCCGCCGCAGCGCGGGCACTTCGCCTGATCGGTGATCGTGTTGCAGTTCTTGCAGGCCTTGAGATTGATCATGCCGACCCGGCCCCCGCCGGCTTCGCCGCGCCCTTGACCTCTTCCTTCGCGGCGGGCTTCGCCGGGGCCTTCTTCGCCGCGGCCGGGGCCTTCTTGCCGGCCTTCTCGTCCGCCTTGCGGTGCGCGTCCTGGATCCACTCGAGCCGGCCGAGCGCGGGCTGGCGCATCGTGAGGCCGATGCGGCTGTCCCGGGGCGAGATCTCGGACAGCGACAGCGAGACGACCCGGGCGCGGACCTTGTACCCCACCTTGAGGTCCTTCTTCGACTCGATGCCGACGAGGCGCTGGTTGTGCTCGTCGATGTTGACCCGGTCGTCCATGATCTGCGAGACGTGGAGGAGTCCGTCGAGAGGGCCGAACCGGACGAACGCTCCGAACTTCCGGATCTCGACGACGCTTCCCTCGACGACCTCCTGGATCTCGGGCCGGAAGATCAACGCCTGGTACTCGACTTCCTGGTAGACGCCCCCATCCCCGTGGATGATGTGACCTTCCCCGATCGGTCGGACGTCGCGGATCGTCACCGCGAGGTTCTGGCCGTCGACGAGCTTGCCTTCGAACTGCTGCTGCGCGAGCTCCGTGAGGACTCCCGCGAGCTCGGGGCCGAGCCGCTCCGGTGGGATCCGGACGACGTCCCGACGAGCATCCAAGTAGTACATGCGCCGCGCGCGAGCGGGGCGTTCTATAAGATTTTTGGGGTCACGATGGCTTCGAGAGGTTGATCCCCAAACCGAACGGTGGATGCTTGGGTTCGGCGCTCGGTCAACGTACTCGAAGCCTGGGACGGTTTTCCGCGCGTCTCGTAGCCCATCCGCTCGAACCGGTCAGCGAACCACGCTCCGGAAGAGCCATAGGGTCGAGCTCCAAGTGAGGACAAGGATTAGCCCGATAACCGCGAACGCTTGGAGGAGGACTGTCCCGTCGAATCCGCTGACCATCAGGCTCCTCGCGGCGTCCGACATGTAAGAGATCGGGTTGTACTGGGTCACGGTCTGCATCCATCGCGGCAAGAAGGACACGGGCAGCAGCGCCGTGCTCGTGAACATGAGGGGAAACGTAAGAAGCGTGCCCACGACCGACACGGTCTCGTTGCTCTTGGTCGCCAGCCCCACCGTCATGGTGAGCCCGGACCAAGCGACTCCAAATCCGACCACGATCAGGTAGATGACCAAGACGCCCGGGACCCCGGTAGCGAACGTCGCTCCCATGAGGAAGGCAATCCCGAGCACGATGCTGGTCTGGCAGGCGTAGCGGACCCCATCGCTCAGGACCCGGCCCAGCAGGATTGCGGACCTCTTGACGGGAGTGACGAGAATGTTCGCGAGGTAACCGGTGTTCAGCTCGTCCACGATGGCGTTGGCCGACTGCATCGTGCTGTTGAGGGTGTTCAGAAACAGGATTCCCCCGACCGCGATCTCGAGGTAACCTGCGGTGGGGAACCCAGGAAGGTCGGAGAGCTTCGAGAAGAGCTGCGTGAACAGTACGAGGAACATCAGCGCCCCGAAGAGCTGGAAGAAGATCCGAATCGGCGAGCCCCAGAACTTCGCCTGCGCCCTCCCGAAGACGTACCCGACGTCGCGCAGGCTCTCGACGACCGACATCAGTACACCCCCCCACGAACGCCGCCGACAGGGGCGGGGGCAGCTCCGCTGGTGAGGTCCTCCCCTCGAATTCTCGAGCCCGTCTTCTGGAGGAAAACATCGTCCAGGGTCGGGGCGGCAAGGCTGATCGAGTCAAGGCGGACACCGACGCCTCGGAAGAGCGTCACAATTTCTGGGACCAGTCGGCTCGCTTGCCGAGCGTAGACGACAAGCCCGCTGTCGGCCTCGACGACCTTTCCAACCCCCGGAAGGGCCCGCAGGCGACCCTCGAGCGCTTCCCTCGCACCGGCCCCCGCGTCTGGGTCCGGGGTCAGAATGATGGCCTCTCCGCCGATCTGCTCCTTGAGGTCGGCCGGTGACCCGCTCGCCACGATCTTGCCGCGGTCGATGATGGAGAGCTCACGGCACAGCTTGTCGGCCTCCTCGAGGTACTGGGTCGTTAGGAATACGGTCGTGCCTTCCTCCTTGTTCAGCTTCGACAGGTACCCCCATACCTTGGCCCGGGATTGGGGATCGAGACCCGTGGTGGGCTCGTCAAGGAACACCAGTCTCGGTCGATGGACCAGGGCGGCGGCGAGAGCCAGTCGCCGCTTCATGCCGCCCGAGTACTGCCGGGCTTTCCGGTCGGCGGCCTCCTTGAGTTCCATCAGGTCGAGTAATTCCTCGACTCGACTCTGAAGTGCCGGCCCCTGCATCCGCTGGAGGTGGCCCTGGAACAGGAGGTTCTTCCGACCCGAGAGGTCGCCGTCAACGACCGTCTCCTGGGATTGAACTCCGATGATCCTACGAATCCCATCGGGGTCTTGCTCAAGATCGTGCCCGCCGATGGTGACCGAGCCGGAGGTCTTGCGGAGCAAGGTCGAGAGGACCTTGATGGTCGTACTCTTCCCCGCCCCGTTCGGACCTAGGAAACCGAAGAACTCGCCCTCCGGAACCCGAAACGAGATACCATCGATGGCCCTGGTCCCGCTGGCGTACACTTCGACGAGGTCCTCTACCACGATGATGTCCGACATGGTCCGAATCTGTTCCGCCGACCGTGAGATACGGTCGTATCCTATATGGGCAATCGACCTATAAGATACTGTGGTATCCTATGACCGACGCCTAGGAGGACGCTCGTGAAGCCTACCCGGTCGACCCTGGCTCGCAAGGCCGCTCGCGCCGGCTCGAGGCGGCGGGGGGCCCCGCTCGAGGACGCCCTTCTCGAGGCAGCGTGGGCCGAGCTCCTGGCCGTGGGTTACCGAGACCTCACCATGGAAGGGATTGCACGGCGGGCCGGAACGAGCAAGCCGGTGATCTACCGAAGGTGGCCGAGTCGCGTGGAGGTCGTGATCGCCGCCTTGCTACGACGGTCTAGTTCGCTGGTCGATCGCATTCCTGACACCGGCTCGCTTCGGGACGATACTCTTTCGGTCCTGAGGCACATGAATCGACGGTTTTCCGATATACCGGCGAGGGCTCGCCGCGGGCTCATTGCCGACGCCTTTGCGGAGGTGAATCTCCTCGAACACGGTTCGGCTCGTGAGGTCATGCCCAGGATCATGAGGGTGATTCTCGAACGAGCAGCGAATCGGGGAGAGATCCCCCGTGCGAAGATCCCCCCGCGCATCGTTCGACTTCCCGCGGACCTCGTGCGTCACGAAATGATGCTCTCGGATGCCCCCGTCCCGGAGGAAGCGCTCGCCGAAATCGTCGACGAGATCTTCCTCCCCCTCGTCCGAAAATGAACGGCAGCTGAGAAGCCCTGGGTCGGCCTCAATTCGCGGACACTTCGGGCGGAGCCGGGCGCGGAAAGGCAGAAAGGGACGGATTCGATCGAGGCGACGATCCGAGCGGGTATGAGCAACTCCGAACAGGGGATCGGGACTCCGGCTTCCCGGCGAATCGATGGGCGGATCCGCGAACTGGGAGGGTGGCGCGGGGAGACCCTGGCCCGGATGCGGGCGCTGATCCTGGAGGCCGACCCCGAGATGATCGAGGAATGGAAGTGGGAGGTTCCCGTCTGGTCGCACCATGGGATCGTCTGCACCGGGGAGACGTACGCGAAGGTCGTGAAGCTCACGTTCGCCCGGGGCGCCGGGATCCCTGACCCCGCTCACCTGTTCAACTCCAGCCTGGGCGGCAAGACGCGACGGGCGATCGACATCCATGAAGGGGAGAAGGTCGACGCGGACGCGTTTCGGGCGCTCGTGAGGGCCGCGGTCGCCGAGAACGGCGCGTCGGTGTAGCAGCGGCAGGCCCGGAGGAGTCTGGAACCGCGCGAGCCTCGCGCCGTAAGGGTCTTGTCTCGGGGCCCCCCGACGCAGGGGACGGCCTCCTCCGCAGCGGAACCGAGCGCGCCATTCCCTCGATCTTCCCCGAACGGCTGCCCGAGGTCGCGGAGCGCGCCCACCGTCTCCGCCGCTCTTGCGGGTCGGTTACACGGTTCGGTCGCATCGTACCCCGACGGGGGGTCAATGACCGGTTTCGCAAGCGACGCTGTCGAAACCGGTCGGTTCGGCGCCCGTTCGACCTGTTGGCGGAATCGCCCTGACGCGGGGTTCTAGTCCGACGACCCCCTTCCGATACCTGGGAGAAATCCCGAGGAACGGATGGAGATGGGCGCGATGGGGCCCGAGGCGGCGATGGTGAGCTACAAAATGTCGGCCATGAGCGGCCTGCGAGCCTACGCGACGCTCGAACAGGTCGATGAGTTCAGCCTCTACGCGGGGCTCGCACGGGAAACCGCGCGACGGAACGAAGAGCTGGGCGCCTGGGCTCCTCGGCCCCTGGGGGCTATCCAGCGGCTCGTCGCCATGCTGCGGCGGGAGAGGGCCCGCGGCTCACGGCGGGCCCCGAAGTCTGCGGTCGGCGCTGCGGTGGTCAGCATGGCCCGGGCGTCCGGCCGGGCGCAAACGGCCGGCTCGATCTCGTCGCTACCGGTCGCGCGCCCGGAGCGGCCCTCCCTCACCCCGGGGGTGCGCGCGGAGGAACGACCGCTCGCGTTCCTTCCGGCAACGTACGGCAAGGTGGACGACTGAGCCTCTCCGGACGGGCGGGCGACCTCACCTATAGCCGCGCGGCGAACAGCTTGATCAGATCCCGGCAGCGACACGAGTAGGCCCACTCGTTGTCGTACCACGCGAGGACCTTGAGGCAGTTCGAGCCGACGACGCGGGTGGAGCTCGCGTCGACGATGCCGGAGCGCGAGTCGCCCCGAAAGTCCACGGAAACGAGCTCCTCCTCGGTGTAGCCGAGGATTCCCCTCATCGGGCCCTCGGCTGCCCGCTGGAACGCGGCATTGACCTCTGCGACAGTGACCGGTCGTCCCGTAATGACCGTCAGATCCACCAGGCTGACGTTCGGCGTGGGTACTCGCAGAGAGTACCCGTCGAGCTTGCCTTTCAGTTCCGGTATGACCAGGTGCAGTGCCTGGGCGGCGCCGGTGGTCGTGGGAATCATCGACAGCGCGGCGGCGCGTGCGCGGCGCAGGTCCTTGTGCGGCAGGTCGAGCAGCCGCTGATCGTTCGTGTAGGAGTGGACCGTGGTCATCATCCCGGCGGTGATCCCGAAGTCGTCCAGGATCACTTTGGCCACCGGTGCGAGGCAATTCGTCGTGCAGGATGCGTTCGAGATGACGTGATGCTTCGCCGGGTCGTACGTGCGATCGTTCACGCCGAGAACGAGCGTCGTGTCGGGATCCGTGGCGGGCGCCGAGATCAGGACCTTCTTTACGGGGCCCCGAAGGTGCTTGCGCGCCTCGGGACCCTTGGTGAACAGCCCGGTGGACTCCACCACGATGGACGCCCCAACCGATGCCCAGTCCAGCTCCGCCGGAGCCTTGCCTCGGAAGACCTGGAAGCTCTTGCCATCCACCGAAATCGTATCGTCGGTGTGCGTGATCTGGTTCGGAAGATTGCCGAGAATCGAATCATATTTCAGCAAGTGGGCGAGCGTCCTCGCGTCGGTAATGTCGTTGACCGCG
>JASHQN010000081.1 GCA_030039135.1 Thermoplasmata archaeon
TCGTCCGATTGGCTCGTCGACCTCGGCCCTGGTGCCGGGGTGCACGGCGGCGAGGTCCTTTACTCCGGTCCCCCCGAGCGGATCGGGGGGAGCCCGCGCTCCCTCACCGCGCAGTTCCTGTCGGGCGAGCGCTCGATCCGCGTTCCGGACCACCGCGCGCCCCCGGGACGACGCTTCCTCACGATCCACGGTCCCCGCGAGCACAACCTCAAGGGCGACGAGATCCGCATCCCGCTCGGACTGCTCGTCGGCGTTTCGGGCGTCTCGGGCAGCGGCAAATCGACGCTCGTCGAGGAGATCCTCTACAAGGCGGTGCGCCGCCACCTCGGCCTCGGCCGGGAGACGCCGGGACGGCACGACTACATCGAAGGGATCGACGAGATCGACCGTGTCCTGCTCATCGATCAGTCCCCGATCGGCCGGACTCCCCGGAGCAACCCGGCGACGTACACCGGCGTGATGACCCCGATCCGCGAGCTCTTCGCGAGCTTGCCCGAGGCGAAAGCGCGCGGGTTCGCCCCCGGTCGGTTCAGCTTCAACGTCGCCGGGGGCCGGTGCGAGGCGTGCGAAGGCGACGGCGTCCTCCGGTACGAGATGCACTTCCTCCCCGACGTCTACGTCGCGTGCGAGGAGTGCGGCGGCAAGCGGTTCAACGAGGAGACGCTCCAGGTCACGTTCAAAGGGAAGACGATCGCCGACGTCCTCGCGATGACCGTGGACGAGGCGCTGGCCTTCTTCGAGAACCACCGGCGGATCGCCGCTCGTCTCCGCCTCCTCGCCGACGTGGGCCTCGGTTACGTGCAGCTCGGCCAGAGCGCGACGACGCTCTCGGGCGGGGAGGCGCAGCGGATCAAGATCGCCTACGAGCTCGCGAAACCCCCCACCGGCCGCACGCTCTACCTGCTCGACGAGCCGACCACCGGCCTTCACTTCGCGGACGTCGAGCGGCTCCTCGATGTCCTCTTTCGGCTGCGCTCGGGCGGGAACACGATCGTGGTGATCGAGCACAACGTCGAGGTCCTCAAGTCCGCCGACTGGCTCATCGACCTCGGTCCCGAGGGTGGGGACGCCGGCGGCCACGTCGTGGCCGCCGGTACTCCGAAAACGGTCGCCCGCGCCGCGAGATCGCACACCGGCCGCTTCCTCGCGCCCGCCCTCGGCGGGCTGGTATCGATGCCGCGAGCGGTCCGGCGATGAGCGACGAGCGCCCGGTCGCGCTCCCCGCGTTCGTCCCCGCGAGCCAGCTCGCGGCGGCGACCGGCGAAGGGTTCCGAGCCGGTCCCGATGTCGCCGGCGTCTACCTGTTCCGCTCTTCGCGCGGCGAGGTCGTCTACGTCGGCAAGGCCCGCAGCTTGCGCCGTCGCGTGCTCGATCATCTCCGGGCGAAGATCGAAAAGGACGGGACGATCGTCGCGCAGAGCGCGAGCGTCGAGTTCGTCCCGACCTCGACCGAGCGCGAGGCGCTCCTGCTCGAAGCGAGCCTGATCAAGCAGTACCAGCCGCCGATGAACGTGCTCCTGAAGGACGACAAGAGCTACCCGTACCTCGCGGTGACGGCGGGCGAAGAGTTCCCGAGGATCCTATTGGTCCGCCGGCCCCGGCGCGGCTCGGGCACGCTGCTCTTCGGGCCCTATACGAGCGCGCGCGAGGCCCGGGGGGTCGAGCGGCTCCTCGGCGACCTCTTCCGCTTGCGCCGGTGCGTCCGTCTTCCGAAGCAGGCGTGCCTGTACTACCACCTGCAGGTCTGCAGCGCGCCGTGCATCGGAGCGATCGACCGGGCGTCGTACCGCGCGGGCGTCGATCGGGCGATCGGGATCCTGCGCGGGGAGACGTCGCTCGTCCGCTCCGAGGTCGAGGCCGAGATGCGCCGCGCATCCCAGCACGAGGAGTTCGAGCGGGCGGCGCTCCTGCGCGATGCGCTCGGGGGACTCGGTGCGCTCGCCGAGCGTCAGTCGGTCGTCGGGCCCGGTTCCGCCCGCTCGGACGTGATCGCGCTCGCGTTCCCCCAGGACCCATCGACGCTTCGGGTCGCGGTCGGCGTCCTTCGGGTCGAAGACGGCGAGGTGCGCCGGACCGAGCCGCACCTCGTCGCGATCCCGCCGGACGACCTCCCCGATCCGAGCGACGTGCTGCGCCACTTCCTCACCCAGTACTACGGGGCGCGGATCGACCTGCCCGAACGCCTGTACATCGCCGGCCCGCGGCCGGCGGGGATCGACCCCACGCTCGACGAGCTGTTCGGCGCGCGCGGGATCGACGTGCAATTCCGCCCGACCGGCCGCTACGCCGCGCTCGCTCGCCTCGCCGAGCGGCTCGCGCGGGCGACGGTCGATCAGGTCGTCGCGCGCCCGGCCCCGAGGGAGGTGCTGGCCGCGCTCGAGGACATGCTCGGCCTTCCGACGATCCCGAACCGGATCGAGGGCGTCGACATCTCGATCTTCCAGGGCGCCGAGGCGGTGGGCTCGCTCGTCGTCTTCGAGCGGGGGCTCGCCCGGCGCTCCGACTACCGACGGTACCGGATCCGGTCGGTGCCCGGCACGAACGACTTCGCGATGGTCGCCGAGGTCGTCCGACGTCGCTACGCCCGGCGGCTGGCCGAGTCGGAGCCCCTCCCCGACCTCCTCCTGATCGACGGCGGCGCCGGCCAGTTGCAGGCCGCGCTCGGCGCGCTCTCGAGCCTAGGCCTCGAGGGGAAGATCCCGACGATCGGGCTCGCGAAGCGCGAGGAGGAGGTCTACCTGCCCGACCGCGCGACCCCGCTCAAGCCGAACCCGAACGCCCCGCCGATGCTCCTCCTGCGCGCCGTGCGGGACGAGGCGCATCGATTCGCCGTCACCTACCACCGCACGCGGCGGCGCATGCGGCTGCGCGAGGAGTTCCGCGGCGCCGAGGGCCGTCCGGCGCCCGCCGGTTGACTAGCGGCGCGACCCCGGGCGGGCCCGTCGTACGTCGATCCACGTCATGTCGGGCGGTCGCACGTCGTCCTGCCAGAGCGCGCCGATGATCTCGCCGAGATGGTGGGCCTGTTCGAGCGTCGTCTGGAGGATCGCATCCCGAACGGTGTACCGCCCCGGCATCCAGAACACGGAAACCCTTCGACCGAGGGCCGCGGGGCCCAGGAGATCCAGCGTCTCGTCGATCCCCTGCCACACCCGGGCGGAGTAGGCGTCGAACTCCGGCCAGGAACGGGGACGGCGGCGCGCGTCGTCGAAGAGCACTCGGAGCTCCCTCTCCGAGTGGCGGCCCCGAACGATGTAGACGAGCCAGACCTCCTGGACGTTGAGGATGTGGACCAGCGTGTCGAACAGTGACTCGTGCCCGATCCCCCGGCGTCGCTTGGCCGTCCGAACCGGGAGACGACGCACCCGGCGGACGAACCGGTCGAAGACCGAGCGGTTGTAGTCGACGATCGCCCGGGCATCCTCCACCGAGAACTCGAGCCGCCGCGCCACGGCGTGCTCGAGCCCTCTCAGGCTATAGAGGGGCGCGCGGACGGTCGACCTAGCGGCCGTTGGCCTTGCGCTCGGGTGCGCCGATGAACGGCATCCCCTGCACGCGGCGGGCGATCTCGGCGGTGGGCAGGCGCCGGAGGGCGCTCTCGGGCTCGAGGATCGCGACATCGAGCGCCTCGGGCTGGAAGGGCGTCGGAGAGCCTTCCGCGACGGCCTGGACCGCGAGCTTGAACCCGGTGTCCTCGCTGAGCTTGTCGGGGATCTTCTCCTCGAGGTAATCGGCGACCGCCCGCCGGTTGCGGCCGATCGCGTAGGCCTTCCAGCCGATCGTGGCGCCGCTCGGATCGAGCTCGAGGAGTCCGGGGACCCGGCCGTTGAACCCGCCGAGCAGGAGCGACACCGCGAACGGGCGGGTTCCGCCGAACTGCGTGAACTGCTGGAGGAGCGTGCCGAGGGCGTGGCCGAGGAGCGTGTAGGGAGCCGCCTCGCCGTACGTCAGCCGGTGGCGTTGGGCCTCGACCCGAAGGAACTCGACGAGGACGCGCGAGTCGGCGATGAGCCCGGCGGTGACGCAGCCGAGACCGAGGTCGATCGCGAAGCTCTTCTCGATCGAGCCGGCCTCCGCGAGGGAGCTGACGGGGAGGTTCCGGTACGCCACGAACACGATCCCTCCGTCGTAGGTGACCGCAACCGCGGTCCCTCCCATCTGGATCGCTTGGAGCGCGTACTCGACCTGGAAGAGCCGGCCGTCCGGCGAGAAGACGGTGCTCGCCCGGTCGTACGCCATCTGACCCGGTTGCATCTCCATCGCCGATCGCCCTCCGAGACCGGGGCCGCTCAGTCGGGCGGGGGATTTGAACCTAAGCCTCGACCATTCCCGGGTCCCACTTGGTGGCGTTCGGCCACCACGCGGCGCCGAGGTCCTCGTCGTGGAGGGCACCGCGCAAGGCCGCGACGAGCGGGACGATGCGGGACGAGCGGCGCTTCGCCCACGGAGGGCGCGGTGTCGCCACCGCCGAGGTCCGGTGGACCGGTCGCACGGGAGCTCATCAGGCCCAGCGTGAGCTCGGCGCGCTCAATCCATCAACCATCGGAGAAGCGACTCCGGCGGGCGCGGGCAACCCTTTTACCCAGCAGGCTCCGTTTCCCGCCGTCCATGGACGCGAGCCCTCTCCGTCTCCTTCCGATGGCGTCGAGCTACCGGGGGGAGCTCTCGCCGGCGTGCGTGCAGTGCACGGAAGGCCGGAAGATGGTCCTCTTCGTCACCGGCCTCTGCCGGTTCCGCTGTTTCTACTGTCCGGTCTCCCCGAATCGCAACCAGATCGACGTCGTCTACGCCAACGAGCGACGCGTGGGGACGGACGCCGACGTTCTCGACGAGGCGCGCGCGATCGGTGCGGCCGGGACCGGGATCACGGGCGGCGACCCTCTCGGCGTGGTCGACCGGGTCGAGCACTACGTGCGGCTGCTCAAGGCCGAGTTCGGCCCCGAGCACCATATCCATCTCTACACCCACGAGCCGAACCCGGAGAAACTCTCGCGGCTGGCGCGGGCCGGATTGGACGAGTTCCGCCTCCACATCCCCCACTACCTTTGGGGTCCGCTGTCGGGAGAGGGCACCGCCTACCGGGCGGTCCTGAGCTCGGCCCCGTCGTGGGGGATCCGCCGGGGCGTGGAGATCCCGGTCCTCCCCGAGAAGGAGGCAGAGCTCCGACGCCTGCTCCTTGCGCTGGAGGAGATCGGCGTCGATTTCGTGAACCTGAACGAGCTCGAGTTCTCGGAGACCAACGAGGAGAAGCTCCACACGCGCCAGTACCGCGTCGACCCGCGGAACGGCTGGGGGGTGAAGGGAAGCCGGGCGGTCGCCGAGCGGATCGTGCGCGAGATGCGCCTTTCGATCCCGATCCACTACTGCTCCTCCCGCTTCAAGGACAGCGTGCAGCTGCGACAGCGCCTCTTGAGACGGGCAGAGCGCACCGCCCCGGCGTTCGCCGAACGGACCCCGGACGGAACGGTCGTCCTCGGCGTCGTGGAGGCGACGGGGCAGGCCGACCTCGGCCGGTGGGCCCGCCGCGTCGCGTCCGAGGCCCAGGTAGCGGGCCCCGACTACCGCGTCGACGCGGAGCGCCGTCGGGTCGAGCTCGCTCCGCGGGTCCTTCGCCGGGTGGCCCGCCGTCTCGTCTGGCCGGCGTTCGAGATCGAGGTGTACCCGACCGCGGACGCCCTCGAGGTCGAGAGGACTCCGCTCAACGCATCGGCCCGGGTCATGACCGGTGCGGCCGCGGGCGGCACGTAGCCCTCGTCGCACTCGTGCCCTCCCCAGGTGAGGTAGCGCTGGTCGCCCCGACGGTGCTTGATCGAGCAGGGACCCCAGCCCCCGTCCTCCGCGCCGTACCACATCGGGCAGTCCCGGCAGTGGAGAGGGGCCTTGCGGAGGGATCGGGTAGCCGGTCTCGCGCCCGGGCCCGCCGTCATCGGTTCGCCCCGCTCGCGAGCATGAGGTCCCTCGCGCGGACGACGCCCGCCATCAGCTTCGCGACCGTCACCGGACCGACCCCTCCGGGCACCGGGGTAAGCCCCGCCGCCCATCCTTCGAGCGACCCGGCGTTCGCATCGCCGGCTGGTCGGGACCCGCCCGGGGATGCCGGATCGGGCACGCTCGAGAGCCCGACGTCGATGACGTAGGCTCCCTCCGGGACCACGGTCCGGTCGAGGAGCCCGGGCCGACCCACACAGGAGAAGATCGTCCGCGCCCTCGCGAGCGCGGCCCCTAGCTGCCGCGTGCGGGAGTGAGCGATCGTCACCGTCGCGCTCATTCCCTCCGCGCGGCCCGCGAGGGCGATCGCGAGCGGTAGTCCGACGGTCTCCGAGCGGCCGATCACCGCGACCGGCTCCCCCTCGATCGGCGCGCGGTAGTACCGAGCGATCGCGATCGCGGCCTGCGCCACCGCCGGAACGTGCAGGGGCCGCTGGGCGACGAGTCGTCCGAGGTTCGTGCTCCCCACGCCGTCGACGTCTTTCTCCGGACGGAGCTCCGCGATCGCCGCGAGGAAGTCGAAGGGCGGAGGAAGGGGGTGCTCCAAGAGCACGGCATGGACCCCCGGGTCGCGATCCAGCCCGGCGAGCAGCGTCCGCAACGCCGCCATGTCGCCCGAGGGCGAAAGCGCCTCCTCCCGGAACCGGATCCCGAGCGCCTCGGCCGCCTTGGCCTGGCGGCGCAGGTAGAAGCGGAACGGACTGTCGGTCGCCCGGTGCACGCTCACGAGCGTTGGAGGAGGGGCCCCCGTCGGCCCGGACCGGACCCTTCGCTGGGTCTCTTCGTCCGTTCCGGCGGCGACCGGTTTACCCTCGAGCCGCTCCGTCACGCTCGGCGCCCGCTCGCGGAGCCGCGCCCGATAGATAACGAGGGACCCCGAAGGGGGGTGCCGGTCTCGCATAGTCCCCCGGGGGGGTGCCGCGTCGTGACCTTTGTGCTAAGTGATTTATAGACTCCACCCCATGGTTCCTTCCGGCGAGCGGCCCTCGGGCGGGTCGAGACGCCACCATGGCAGAAGGCGCGGTCACACCGTCGAGCGATACCTCCGAACCCGCGCCGTCGACCGACTTGGGTGAGTGGGCGCGGACCCTCCCGTTCCAAACGACGGCCCAGGTCGAGGTCCCTCCGCGCCTATTGGACCAGGTCATCGGGCAGGACGAGGCCGTCGAGGTCGCGCGCAAGGCCGCGACCCAGAAGCGGCACATGATGCTGATCGGCGAGCCGGGGACGGGCAAGAGCATGCTTGCCCGAGCGATGGTCGACTTCCTTCCGAAGGAGCAGCTTCAGGACATCCTCGCCTACCCGAACAACGAGGACCCGAACGAGCCGAAGATCCGGGTCGTTCCGTCGGGGAAGGGCAAGGAGATCGTCGCCGCCCAGAAGCTCGAGGCGGCGCAGAAGAAGGAGCAGCGGACGATCCTGTTCGTCGTGGTCGCACTCGCGGTGTTTGCCTTCACGCTCTACATCGCGCTGTCGAGCCACCCGATCGACCTCACGGCGCTCCTGGTCGGCCTGCTCATCGTGCTGATCCTCTACGCCCTGATCCGTTTCTCGAGCGGCCGCAGCGATAGTGGGGCTGGCGTCGCGAAGCTGCTCGTCGCTCACTCTCCCGACGATAAGCCCCCGTTCATCGACGCGACCGGTGCGCACGCTGGCGCGCTCCTCGGAGACGTCAAGCACGACCCGTTCCAGTCGGGGGGTCTCGAGACGCCCCCGCACGACCGGGTCGAGGTCGGGGCGATCCACCGGGCGAACGGTGGCGTGCTGTTCATCGACGAGATCAACCTCCTCAAGATCGAGAGCCAGCACTCGCTGCTCACCGCGTTGCAGGAGCGGAAGTTCCCGATCGTCGGGCAATCCGAACGCTCGGCCGGCGCGATGGTGAAGACCGAGCCCGTGCCGTCGGACTTCGTCCTCGTGGCGGCCGGGAACGTCGACAGCGTCCAGACGATGCACCCCGCGCTGCGGTCCCGGATCCGGGGCTACGGCTACGAGCTCTACGTGAAGACCACGATGCCGGACACGCCCGAGAACCGGATGAAGCTCGTCCGGTTCGTCGCGCAGGAGATCCAGAAGGACAAGAAGATCCCCCACTTCGACATGGGGGCGGTCCTCGAGGTCGTGCGGGAGGCGCAGCGTCGGTCCGGCCGCTCGGGTCAGTTGACCCTGCGCCTACGCGAGCTCGGAGGTCTCGTGCGCGTGGCGGGCGACATCGCGCTGTCGGAGGGGGCCCCTCTCGTCCGCGCGGAGCAGGTCGTCCGGGCGAAGCGGGCGAGCCGCTCGCTCGAGCAGCAGATCGCCGATCGCTACATCGAGCGGCGCAAGGAGTACCGGATGTTCTCCACGGAGGGCTCGGCCGTCGGGATCGTCAACGGCCTCGCGGCGATCAACGCCCAGACGGGCATGGCGGAGTTCTCTGGTATCGTGCTCCCGATCGTCGCCGAGGTGACACCCGCCCAGACGCGGGACGGAGGGGTCGTCGTCGTGACCGGCAAGCTCGGCGAGATCGCCCGCGAGGCGGTGCAGAACGTCAGCGCTCTCATCAAGAAGTACACCGGCGAGGACATTTCGCACCACGACATCCACATCCAGTTCGTCGGAACGTCGGACGGGGTCGAGGGCGACAGTGCGTCGGTCTCGATCGCGACGGCGGTCATCAGCGCCCTCGAAGGTGTACCCGTCGATCAATCGGTCGCGATGACCGGCTCGCTCTCCGTCCGCGGCCAGGTCCTGCCGGTCGGAGGGGTCACCGCCAAGGTCGAAGCGGCCGCGGACTCCGGGATCCGCCGGGTCCTGATCCCCGAGGACAATGTGGAGGACCTCGTCCTCGAAACCCGGTATCGCGGCGCGGTCGAAGTCATTCCGGTCCGCACGCTGCGGGACGTGCTGAAGTACGCCCTGGTCGGGCAAGGCTCGAAGAAGGAATCCCTCCTCGAGCGGCTCGCGGCGATGGTCCACGCGACGAGCCGCGGTGGTGAGGAGATCCCCTCGATCCCCGCCGCCAACGCGAGCACGTCCTCGGGACGGCCCGCCGGGTCGTGAAGAGCTCGGTGCGCACGCCGGTACACCCGCCCCTTTCGCCGCGGCCGTTCCCGGCCGCGGGGCCGCTGGACGAGGAGGAGGACGACGAAGAGCGGTTCACCAACCGCCCGTGCTATGAGTTCAATGGACAGCTCCTGCCGTCGTGGAACGACCGGCACTGCTCCCACTGCCGGCACTACCTCACGGCGCGCTGTCCCCATATCGACGAGTTTCTCGAGGACGTCGAGGATTTGACCCCCGAGTGATATCGCGCAGGGCGTGCGCGGTCTCTTGATCGGCCGGTTCCAGCCGTTTCACTCCGGTCACCTCGCCGCCGTGCGCCAGATCCGTACGGACCGTCCGTCCGAGCAGCTGATCCTCGGCATCGGGAGCGCTCAGGAGTCGTACACCTGGAAGAACCCGTTCACCGCGAGCGAGCGGATCGAGATGGCGGTGCTGGCGATCGAGGAGGCGAAGCTCGACGGGGTGATCGTGATGCCGGTGCCCGACATCGACCGGCACGCGCTCTGGGTCCGGTACCTCGAGACGCTCCTACCCCGCTTCGAGCGGGTCTACACCAACAACCCGCTCACCCGAGCGCTCTTCGAGGACGCGAAGTATCCGGTGGAGAGCCCCTCGCTCATCGATCGGGCCCGGTTCGAAGGGGAGCGCGTTCGCGAGTACCTCGCCGCGGGGGTCGACTGGACCCCGCTCGTTCCGCCCGCGGTCGCTCGCTACCTCAGCCAGATCGGCGGGCCGGCCCGGCTCGCGCTCCTGCGCCTCGACCCCTCCGTCGGGCCTTTGTCCCCGTGAGCGAAGAGGATTCCCCGGCCGCTGCGACGCCCTCTCCGCGGCCACGGTTCCGGCCGCTGCCTTTAGGAGCGGGACCGACGACCCGGCTGGTCCATGGGGCCCGACGGCCGGATTGGAACGCGGGGGCGGTCGTTCCGCCGATCTACCGCTCGGTCACGTTCCGGTACCCGGCGGCGTTCAGCGAAGGAGCGGTTCGGGGAGGGACGTACCTTTACAGTCGCCTCGAGAACCCGAGCGTCGAGGGGCCCGCCGAGGTGATCCGACAGCTCGAGGGAGGAGAGGCCGCACAGCTCTTCGCCTCGGGGATGGGCGCGATCACGGCGAGCGTCCTGTCCCTGGTGGGAGCGGGGGAGGAGGTCGTCGCCGTCGGCGGCCTCTACGGAGGCACCACCGACCTTTTCGGGGAGCTCCCACGCCTCGGGATCCGGGTCCGCACGGTGCCCGAAGGGGACCGACGGGCGCCGGACGACCTTGTGACGAAGGACACCCGACTCGTGATGTTCGAGACTCCCTCGAACCCGCAGCTGCGCGTTCACGACATCGGCCGATGGTCGAGCGCGGCCCATCGCGTGGGAGCGCTCGTCTTGGTGGACAACACCTTCGCGACGCCGATCAACCAGACCCCGCTCGCGCTCGGCGCGGACCTGGTCGTCCACAGCGCGACGAAGTACCTCGGCGGACACTCCGACCTCCTTGCCGGGGCGGTCGTGGGGTCCGAGCGCCTCCTGCGGCGCGTGGATCCGAAGCGGTGCCTCGGGGCCCCGCTCGATCCGTTCGTCGCGTTCCTCCTGGAGCGCAGCCTGAAGACGCTCGCGCTCCGCGTCGCCCGCCACAACGAGAACGGGGTGCGCGTGACGGCCGCGATCGCCGATCATCCCGCGGTCGAGCGGGTGCATTATCCGGGCCGGGCGAGTGCCGAGGAGGAGGCGATCGCCGCGCGCCAGATGAGGGGCCGCGGCGGAGTCCTCGGGGTCTCGTTGCGCGGCGGGGCGGCCGCGGTCGCCGTCTTCCTGCGAAGCCTCACGCTCATCGAGGTCGCGAGCAGCCTCGGCGGGGTGGCCAGCCTCGCGAGCGTTCCCGGGGTCACCTCGCACCGTCACGCGAACCCGGAGGAGCTGCGCGCGCTCGGGATCGACCCCGGATTCGTCCGGCTCGCTCTCGGGATCGAGGACGCGGACGACCTCGTGCGCGACCTGCGTGAGGCACTCGACGCGGCCGAGCGCGTCGGCGCGGCGCCACCATTATAGTCCTACCCCTCTCCTCGATGATTTCGTGCCACTGTAGCTCAGTTGGCAGAGCGGCTGATTCGTAATCAGCAGGTCGGGGGTTCAAGTCCCTCCAGTGGCTGTCGTTTCGAGCAGAGGCCTTTCGATGCCCAGCCGCTCGAGGGCTCGGTCGGCCAGATTGCTCGGGACTTCTGCGGACGAAATCTCCCCCCTTATTCCAGCTGGGGCTCGACCTCAGCTCCGATCTCGGCCACGATCTGCTCTGCTGCGGCCTGGGGAAGGCCGGTCTCGGCATGCCGGCCGGTGGCCGAACCCGGCTCGACAGAGACGTGAAGTCGAGCTCGAACGGTCCAAAGGCATCGTTTAAGCGACGTCTCCCCCTAAGGGTCGACCATGCCCGTCAAGAAGAGCGCAATGAGCTTCACCCAGGAGGAGCGAGCCGCGCTGAAAGAGGCAACCCAGGAACGGAAGATCGTGTGGGGGAAGAACCGGGCGGACGATGAACGCGCAGTCCTCGCAAAAATCGCCACGTTTCCGGAGCCGGACCGCTCGATGAGTATGCGGCTTCACTCGATAATCACCGCGTCTGCCCCGGTCCTCTCTCCGAGGCTTTGGTACGGAATGCCTGCGTACAGTAAGGATGGCGATGTCCTCTGCTTCTTTCAGCCCGCGAGCAAGTTTAAGGCTAGGTACGGGACGCTAGGCTTCAACAGCGCGGCGAAACTAGACGACGGTGCCGTCTGGCCGACCTCGTTCGCAGTGAAGGATCTGGCGCCATCCGACGAGGCTATGATTTCTGCCATCGTGAAGAAGGCCGTAGGCTGAACCCCTCCTGAGGGCCTTGACCTAGTGTAGAGAACCCGTCTCCATCGTGACGGGCCACGGACCCTGGATGCGGGACTCGAGGCACAACCCCAACGGCGCAACCTTGCCCCAACGCCGGTACCTGAACCCTTAGTTCGATCCCTCGAGTGGCTGCTGATCTTCGACCAGACCCTGCCGTCGCGCGCGTCGGAGGGCAGCGATCAAAGGGCACCGGCCCTATCGAGAACAATCCCCTTCGCTTGAAAAGGTCCGTTCTGTGACGGCTATGGGCTCACCAGGGCAAAGAGCGGCTTCTAGTCAAGGAGCGTTACGAGTAGTGGGTCAGGAATCGATCCACATTCATCCCTGCCGGGGTCATGCGGTCACGACGAGCCCGGGCTCGTTCCGGGGCTGATACTCTCGCGCCTCGACTCCCCCCAAGAGCGCATCGCCAGGGAGGGCGTTCCCGGATCGCGCGACTCGACTCTGCACCGGTGCTCGGCCCTATCCGAGTAGACGACGACCACGACTTGGAGCGTGGCGCCGGCACCCCTCGCAGGGTCGCGCCACAACTGGCGACCTTCATCCACCCCGCTCACTGCGTCGACGACCACATCTCGGGCCGACCGCAACTGATCCCGGCCGATTGCTTGGGCGGCCGAGTAGTCGGCGAGCCCGGTATCGATCGAAGGAGGGAATCCGGTCTTCAGCAGCGGCGCGTCGGTTGAGTCCACCGAGGGCCGGACGGCACGCCACCTTTCCGCGACCCGACGCGCGATGGCCGACTTCCCCGGACCGAGCAACCCCACGAACTCGATGAGACGGGGCGAGGTGGGTAAAGCGTCACCCGAGCTGATTGGACTGCTTTCGCTTTCGGACAAGCCGTCGATCTCTGCCGGGATGCGGCCGAGTTGATCTTTTCGCGATGACGGTGGAGGGGCGCGATAGCCTCGGTACTTCCCTCGTTGGCCGAACCCCTGCCCGCTCGACAACTCGGAGGCACCGGAGACCTTGGAACTCACCTGTTCCCGGGCTCGCATATGGGAGCCGGTCAGCCCTAACCGAACCCACATGAATCCCTGGGCGGTTGAGACTCGAACTGACCCATCGAAACATGACCGATGACGTCGAGAATATGCCCTATCCCCCGTCCTTCTTTGATCAAAACCTGTTCCCTCGTCTGCCTTGGCTTACTGCGCGCAACGTGGCATATTTCCTCATCATCTGGTTCACGGCCTTCTTCGCGGGAAGCCTCGCCGTCAACAACCCATTCTTGAATTCTCCGGGGGCAACAGCTGCGCTCTGGTTTGGGGTCGGCTCCGGGTACCCGAGCTACTACTGGGTGGTGATGTACCTTCACGGTCTCAACTCGGGGCTGATGGCCCTGGCTGGGCTAGCAGCGGTCGCTTTGCTGGCACTGCCCTCGTTGCACGTTCGAAAGGGGATCCTGATAGGGGTGCTGATTGCCGGCGTACTATCGCCCATCGGCGCCGTATTCAACAGCCTGCCTGCGTGGAACGCCGGCGCCGGGTTGTGGGTCCAGATTACCGCGTTCCTGGCGCTCGACGAGATCGTGATCCTGATTCTCTGGGGGATGCTGGATCTATGGCGTACGGGTGCCGAGAGGAGCCGAACGATGCCCTTCGTCACGGTCGCATTGTGCGCTGGTGACCTGCTACTCGCGGCCCTCTTGGGACACATCGCCGGCACAATGGTGGGGTTCGGAGACCCCTCCGGCGTCTTCAGCGGGTATGCCGCGCAGATCGGAGTATCGTTTGGCGACCTAGAGACCAGCGTCATCGAGAATCACGCCTACCTCATGACATCGACCGTCCCGGTAGGAATGGTCACCCTTCTGGCGATCCGATTCGGCTACTACGGGCTCACGGGATGGACAAAGAACTTGGCGCGAACCGGTTTCGTGCTGACGAGCTTCGGCCTGCTATTCCAAGCGGGCTTGGCCCTCATCGAAGGGGTGGGGGCATTTTCCAACGCCCTGCCTTCCTGGGTCTCGTCGTTCCCGTTCGTTCCCAGCTTCCTCGGGGTGGACGATGGGGTCAATGCCGTGTTCATGGTTCTCGGGTGCTCCTTCGTATTGATCGCTCTCGCCATCGGTAGCAAGCGCGTGCAGGGATGGGGGCAACCCTTGGGCGTACCGCTGAGGATCACTCCAATCATCGCGTTCATCACCTTTGTCACCGTGACGGCCCTGACCGAGCCGGTGGGCCCGAGTGTCGTGGGCACTCCGCCAGAGGCCTGGATTCGCCTCTTCATCGCGTTCTGGCTGTGCTGGGCGCTGGTGTTGGTCGTGCTGGTTGCGGAGCACCTCGTCGATGCCGGTCGGAATGCCGGTCAGATGATGCGGATAGGCTGGACGGCGTTCGCGGGTGTCCTTCTCATTTTGGGCGGCGTCACGGACTACATGCAGACGGGCGCGTACGCCGGCGGCTACGTGGCCGTGGCCGGGGTCGTGTTGGTCGCGCTCTCGTTCCTGCTGACGGCCGGTTATGGCTTGATGGGCTGGAAGGCACGCTCGCATGCGCCCAGCGGTAAGACAGAGTGGTCGCACTGACGCACTCCTTCCCATGGGGGGCGTGGAGACATAAAATCGGGTTTCCGCGCATGCGCCTACGGCGGTAACCCATTTCTTTCGGGACTGTGCCGGGTGTCGGTCAGGGACCTGTGGTAATGTCAGAGCCCGCGGTGCTCGCGGTACGCGGAGCTGGGACGTGTGAATCCTACTGGGGGCCTGTTGGCCAGCCGCCGCAATAGCCCGTTGAGGTACGCTCCCCCTCTCGACACACGACCGAGCTCGGATGGGTAGGGTCCCTTCTCTAGCACACGGAAATGGTCGCTGAGCCCAAGCAGCACCCTAGAAGCAAACCATTGGAGCACGGCCGCGCGTCTGGCGGGGCTCTCCCGGTCTTGGAGGGGATAAGGCGCTCCCGCCTCATCTCGATCGGCCAGTGCGGCAACTCCCGATAAGCCCGTGAACAAGATGGCGGCGAGACGCCGCGCCCGGGAGCAACCAGGAATCAGATTCGCTTAGAGTAGGCCTTGCGACGACCCTTCGAAACGAGGTCCAGGGGCGCGTTAGGCACAAGGAGTCGATGCTCCTCATCCGTTCGATCGTTCCCGACGCGAGGGGTTGAGCGCGGAAGGGTTCTCGCTTTACAGAACCGGGCGCGGAGGGACTCGAACCAACAGTAATCGCCCTACGGTGGCTCCTCATCAAGCCCCGGACCATTGGCGTAGCGCACGGATTTCCCATGCAAATCTCGAACGAAACCGAGCGGCGCTTTGTGCTCGGCCTGCAGGGTCTCTGGCCCGGGCGCCGATGGAGCGGTGTTCAGGGGATTCGCGATGCTCTGGACCAATGTTGCCGTGTTCAGGTGGACCCGCTTGACGTCGTCTGGCGAAATCACGACCTAGTGCTCGCGAGCCGAGTGGAAGGATATCGACCGGCCGATCTCGATAAAGTGCTCTACGAGGAGCGGGCAGCGTTCGAGCACGGCGGGAACCTGAACATCTACCCGCGAGGGCGGCTTGCGCTACAGTGGTCCTGGGTCTACCACGAAGGACTTCCCGTTCGATGGGAGAAATGGGGACGAGCGCACGCCGCGACGGTGCGTCGCGTTCGTGCGAAGATCGACCGAGGCGGACCTTCCGAGGCCCTCGACTGGGCTCACGGTGAGCCGGTCGAAGATTATCGATCCCGTCGAATCGAGGGGATGGCGCTCCACTACCTGTGGCGCAGGTTCGACATCATGATCCACCATCGGGAGGGGAACCGGAAGTTCTATGATCGCACCCAACGCCTGTTCGGACCCCTTCCTGCGCCGATTTCGAGGGAGGAGACCCGGGCCCGGCTCGCACTTGAGACGCTGAGATGGCTGGGGCTGTCCGGGCAAGATGGGATCCAGTTCCTTAGAACTCAGGAGGATGGCCGGGGTCGCTCTCGCCTCTCGAAGCGGCAGATTCGCGACGGTTTGACGGCGTCGGGACGTCTTACTGAAGTTCTCGTAGAGGGGGATCACGAGCCTTCTGTGCTCAGAACCGAAGACCTCCCGTTGCTCGAGACCGTTGCTCAAGGAGGAGTGCCGGAGCCGTGGCGGCCGCTGACGCCCGAGCGCGAGGCAGTGTTCCTGGCTCCGCTGGACATCACCTCGAGCCACGGCCGTTCCGAGCGTCTGTTTCGCTTCGAGAACCCGTTCGAGGTCTACAAGCCCGCCGCCAAACGTCGTTGGGGCTATTACGTGCTGCCGGTGCTGCTCGGGGACCGACTCGTCGGTCGCATTGAGCCGGTTCGGGACAAGGTCACCCACTCCTTGCGAATAAGCCGGGCGTGGTGGGAGAAGGGCGTGAGGCCGAACGATATCGTCGAGCCAATCGCTCGCGGCCTCGACCGTTTCGCGCGCTACCTCGACGCACCCAACGTTACGTTGGGCAAGATCGGTTCATCCCAGTTCCGAGACTTGGTGGCGAGGGAACTTCGGCAGCTCTCCCATTGACCTTAGATGCACTCCTACCGTAGACCCTTCGCACGAGACACGGTCCGCAGATTTCCCGGCGAACGGAGTCATTCTCCGACGCCGTTCTGAGGGACTTGAACCCTTCGTTCCGATCGCTCCAGTGGCTGCTTTTCCATCTGAGCCCAACTAGCGGTTTCTCTCCCAACGGGAGAATAAGCTGGTCCCGACGGCAAAGAACGCTGCCGAGACCGCGAGGAGCACCGCGAGGTCGACCCACGGCGCGTAGAGCCGGAAAGTTCCGTAGACCGACGTGCCGCTGAACGCGGCGCCCCGCATCAGATCGACAAGGTACGTGGCGGGCATGATGCGAACCAGCGCCCCAAGCCAAGCGTTCGAGTGTCTGATGGGGATGATGGCTCCCGAGAGGAACATCGGGGGGAACATCCCCATGATCACGCTTTGGTCGACAGCCTTGGGGCTGGTTGCGAAAATGCCGGCGAGCAGGACACCCATCGTGCCGACCACAGAGCGGATCCCAGCGTCGGTGAACCCCCCCCGTATCCCCGGCGCGAGGTCAGCCGCAGTTATCATTCCCGCTTGCTCCGACAAACTCGGGGCTTGGTGTGGACTTCGGGATCCTAGTCAAGGCCGTTCCGCGGTCCGAGACGGTGCGTTACGATGCGGCCACCCGTCGCATGGTGCGCAGCGGGACCGACCTTGTACTGAATCCATTCGACCAGCGAGCGCTGCGCGTCGCGCTCGAGCTTCGCCGCCCCGGCGAATCGGTCTCCGTCGTGTCAATGGGTCCCCCCGAGGCCGAGGTCCCTCTGCGCGCGGTTCGCTCCTTGGGGGCAGACCGCGTGCTCCTGCTGAGCGATCCCGCGCTCGCAGGCTCTGACATTCTGGCTACGGCGCGGGCTCTCGCGCGGGGACTGCAACGAGTGGGGCACGAGATGGTGCTCGCGGGTAGCCGCTCGACGGACAGCGAGACCGGCCAGGTCGGTCCCGAGGTCGCAGCGCTGCTCGGCATCCCCGTCCTCACCGGAGCGCGTTCGGTGCAACGGGACCTCACGGGAAGCGGATTCTCCATCGTCGTCGACACCGCGGTGGGATGGACCTCGTACCACGCGCTCGCCCCGCTCCTGGTCACCGTGGGGGAGAAAATCGGAAAACCTCTGAAGCCCCCTTCAGAGTACATACCCGCCGCTCCCGGGCACGACGTCGAAAGGCTGAGCGTCGAGGCATTAGGCATCGATCCGGCCCACGTAGGGGATCGGGGCTCGCCGACCGTCGTCGGTCTCGTCACAGAAGCCGCTCCGCGACGCTCTCCGAGGCTCTTCGCCACGGGCACCGTCGAAGGGCGGGTCCGCGCCGCTGCGCTCGAGGTGCAGCGTCTTTACTCACGACCGGCCGAGGAATCTCCTCCATACCCGTCCGCATCTGCGTCACTGTCCGACGAGAAGGAAGTCCTCGTGCTCGTCACCGACCAAGAGGGCGCCATTCAACCCCTCGCCCTCGGCATTCTTTCGGGGCTTCGTCGATCCTTGCCGGGCCACTGGCCTTCGGCGGTTTGGGTCGGTCGATCACCCGACCCGGCCCCGACATCCCAGATACATCGCGCCGGCGCCGTTCGCGGGTATTTCGTCCGGATCGAAGAGCGTCGCGTGGACTCGCGGGCGATTGCGCTCGCCGTCCATTCGGTACTCGAAGTCCGGCCCCGGGCCAGTGCGCTGGTGTTCCTGTCCGACCCTCTCGGACGGGAGGTCGCGGGCCAGATTGCCGCCTCGCGGGGCCTGGGGCTGATCGCCGACGCCGTTAGCGTCGCTCCCGACCCCGATCACGGGACCGTCTGGTCGAAACCATCGTTCGGAGGTCGCACCCTCGCCCAGATCTACTGCCGGACCCGTCCGGTGGTTGGCACGGTCCGGCCCGGGACCTTCGGGCGAATTTCGGAATTCGCGCCGACCAGGGACCTCGCATGGGAGAAGTTCTCCGCTGTGCCACCCCGATCCCCAGTTGAATGGACGGCAGACGGGTGGGAGACCGAAGGGATTGCCGAGCTCAGCGGACGGGACGTGGTCGTCGCGGTGGGCATGGGAGTGGCAGGGCCCGAAGGGGTTGCCCGAGTGCGAGCCTCGGTAGCACGCTGGGGCGCAGGGGTCGTGGCAACTCGGCGGGTGGTCGATATGGGATGGATGCCGCCGCAGCTCCAGGTCGGGCTCACCGGCTGTTCCCTCACACCCCGTCTGGCCGTCCTCCTCGGAGTCTCCGGCTCTGCGAATCACATGTACGGCTGGGCCTGCGCTCCGACGCTCCTCGCCGTAAACCAGGACCCAAAGGCCCCGGTCTTCCGGGACGTGGACGTGGGGATTGTCGGGTCCGTCGAAGAGGTGCTTCCTCCACTTGTCGAGGCTCTGGCCCCTATCCTGACGCCGTCGTCAACGCGCCCGGTCCGCCAACCGGATCCATAGCTAGACCGCGGCCGCTCCAGCGGTTCCGTGTAACCGTCGGCCCGCGAGAGCCCGTCGCTTCGAATGTTCCCCGAGCGAGGGGCGTCGGGCATCGTGGCAACGACTTGGCGGTCGGCCGGGAGGTGGGCCCCCGCGAGCCGGCCTCCCCAAGCTTCTCCGGGGCGAGCGGGGCGGGGGACGGAACCTACCCGCGGCCTTAACCCTCGAAGGGCCATCTTGGGTCCGTGCCATCGACCCGACGCCTCGCCGCGATCATGTTCACCGACCTCGTTGGCTTTACGAGGCT
>JASHQN010000006.1 GCA_030039135.1 Thermoplasmata archaeon
TTCTCTGACGTGGCGGCGTATAACTCCAGTTATGCGACACCGCCAGCACGTCCGGCACAGCCGGACCCAGACGGGCAACTTCGGTCCTTTTACCCACCCCTTTCGTGCACAGTCTCGCGGAACGAGCCTCTGAACGCTCGCAGGAGCGGTCTTGGCCGAACCGCCCGCCACCCGAGGCGGGCCCGCCCGCTCCGGACTCCGGTCATGCCGCGATCGGTCCTACCACGTCAATTCAACGCGAGGACGACGGCCCGCTCGAGCGGTACGAGCTGATTGAGCACTTCAGTAGTAGCTGAAAACACGTAACTCGCCTTCACAAAGATGCCAGGAAGGGTTCTTGCATCGACTTCAGGGCGGAGCGGATCCCCCGCACGCGATCGGCTCTGACGCTCGAAGGGGTCGGGTCGCCGGGCACCGATCCCATCTTGGCCTAGTGTTCATATGCATACTCATATACATGCCGACCGCAGCACCGGTCACGGTCTGATTTCGATCGTCCCACTGCGCCGAGCGACCGCTGCAGGTCCGAAACTCAGGCCGACAGAAGCTCGAGCGCGCCCGACGCAGGGCGCTGCGGAGGCAGGAAGCATGCCCGGGCCCGAGAGATGGACGGATGCTCAGCCGAGTACATGACTCACTTGTCGTTCGATGAGCCACATCACCGATCGGGGGGAACCCGACGTCGGTCGCGAGCGGCTAGCAATTTAATGGGTGAGTCACTTCGGATACTCCAGAGAGTCCGAGTCACCTCGGAAGCAAGGGATCATGCTGGCAACGGAGGGTCGGAAGGTCTGGATGGACGGACGTCTGGTCGATTTCGACGATGCCCGGGTCCATGTGCTGAATCACAGCCTGCACTACGGGGTCGCGCTGTTCGAGGGCATACGGGCCTATGAGACGACGCAGGGCGCGGCGATCTTCCGGCTTTCCGAGCACGTCGCGCGCTTGATCACCTCCGCACGGGTGTACCACATGACGATCCCGTACTCGGCGGAGGAGATCGCTCGGGCCGTCGTCGACACCCAGGCGGCGAATGGCATCGTACCGTCGTACATCCGGCCGCTCGTCTATCGCAGCGAGCCCGCGCTCGGCGTAAAGACGCTCAAGGGGAAAGTCTCGCTCGCGATCGCCGCGATCCCGGCGAAGAAGTACCTCGGCGCCGGCTCGGAGGACGGAGTCCGGGCAAAGATCTCGCCGTTCCGCAAGCCCCACTCGGACGCGGTGCCGTCGTTCGCGAAATCGGCGGGCAACTACATCAACAGCTACCTCGCCGGGATCGACGCGATGAACGATGGGTACGAGGAGGCGATCCTTCTCGACGTCAACGGGTACATCGCCGAAGGCACGGGGGAGAACGTGTTCCTCGTACGCCGGGGCAGGCTCTACACGCCGGGTCTCGAGTCCGATATCCTGCTCGGCGTCACTCGCGACGCCGTCATCCGGATCGCCGGTGACCTTGGGTATCCGGTCGTGGAGAAGCTCATCTCGGTGAACGAGCTCTTGACGGCCGACGAGGCGTTCTTCACCGGAACCTACGCCGAGATCGCGCCGATCAAGGAGGTCGGGCACTATACGATCGGCTCGCGCGCCCCGGGGCCGGTCACCTCGCAGATCATGGAGGCGTTCCGCCGGACCGTCCGCGGCGAGGAGTCGAAGTACCTCGACTGGCTGACTCCCGTTCCGGTGGGAGCTCGCGCCGCGGCGCGAGCTCGAAAGTAGGCTACTCGTCGTCCGAGGCGGGCGCCGGCGGTGGCGCAGGGTGCTCGCAGTTGTGCGAGTCGGGGTCCGGACGCCAGACGAGCTCGAGCCGGAGCCCGCCTGGGCCGCGGAGGAACAGCGAGCGAGAGTCGTTCCGCTCTTTCTCCCCCGTGATCACGACCCGGGCCCGTGCGACACGGTTCCGTAGTCCCGTCCACTCGCTGACCCGGAAGGCGATGTGGTCGACCAACGAGGGCGCCTCACCTTCCTTGAGATCGTGCAGCCCGAGGACCTGATCGCCGAAGAGCAGGTAGGTGTGGTCGGCCCCCTCGCCGATCACGTCCATCCCCATCTGCTCGACGAAGAAGCGTCGCATCTTCTCCCGGTCCTTGATCCGGATGTCGACGTGGTCGAATCCAACCAGTCCGAACTCTCGGGGGGCGGTGCGCGCGGGCACGGCGTTCGGCCACCGCGCGGTCCTATATGTCTTTAGGTCGGGATCGTGCGCGGGGGTCGAGCCATCGGCACCCCCCTCAAAACCGGCCCGCGCAGGGGCGCAGAGTTATGCTCCCGATGTAGCGTGGGGGGGCCCGCGATGGCTGACCTTCGTGAGCATGCCGACCTCGCCGCGCGCCTTCTGCGCCGCCTGGCCGAGCGAGCTTCCTTCGCGGAGGCGATGCTCCAGCGGGCCGCCGGCGAAACGATCCATATCGATGCCAAATCCGTCCGGGCGTCGGTGTCGCCCCGACTGGCCGGACTCGTCGTTCGCGCCTGGGCGGGGACCCACTGGGTGGAGGGGGCCGCATCCTCGTTCGAGTCCGACGCGGTCGCCCGTCTCGGCGACGAGATCGCCGGCGGCCTCGCCGGGGCAGCCTCTACCTCGGCGCCCCCGGGAGAGTCCAGCACGACCGTCGGGGAGCGAGAGACCCAGGCTCATCACCCGATGCGCGACGTCGGTAGCGAGGACCTGATCGATATCGGTCGGGACCTCTACCGGTGGGCGACCTCCGTGCCGGGGATCCGGCTCGCGCAAGTCGGCGTCCTTTGGTCGGACGACGAGCGGCTCTACTTGAACACGGCCGGGGCCAACTGCCGTCAACTCGTGTCTCGCCCGCACGCGTACGCCGCCCCGATCGCGACCGAGAACGGACAGTCGAAGGTCTACCCGATCTTCGTGGGCGGGATCGGCGGTCGGGAGATCGTCGACCGGCTCTCGGAAGGGGACGTCGCAACGGCCTCCCGGGCCGCCCTCGAGCTGCTGCACGCGAAGGCCCCGCCAACGGGGTCCATGAACGTCGTGCTCGACCCGGGGACGACCGCCACCTTCGTACACGAGTCGTTCGGGCATGGGGCGGAAGCGGACCAGTTCGTCCGTGACCGGTCGTACCTCCGGCCCCTCCTCGGCCAATCGGTAGGACCCGAGACCCTCACGATCGTGGACGACGGCTCGATCTCGGACGGATGGGGCTCGGTCTACTTCGACGACGAGGGCCACCCCGGTCAGCGGACGGCCCTCATCGATCGCGGGCGGTTCGTAGGTGCGCTCTACGACCGCGAGAGCGCGGCGATGTTCGGCGCTCACGCGACCGGGAACACACGCCGCTCCGACTTCCTCGGCCGGACCTTCGTGCGGATGACGAACACGCTCTTGGAGCCCCAAGACTGGTCGGTCGAGGAGCTCGTGGAGGAGGCCCGCGACGGGGTGATGCTGGAGCACTGGGTCAGCGGTGTCGAGGATCCGCAGGGCGGCCAGATGCAGATCAAGGTCGCGACCGGTCACCGGATCGAGAACGGCCGCCTCGCGGAACGGGTCGGCTCGATGGCCCTCTCGGGCAAGGTGCTCCACTTCCTGCGGGACATCCGCGGCATCGGCCGGGCCCAGGAGTTCGGAATGACACCAGGGTTCTGCGGAAAAGGCCACAGCGACATGCTGCCCGTCGGCGACGGCGGCCCATACCTCCTCTCGCGCGCGGTGATCGGCCCCGCATGACGGCGTCGACATCCTCCTCGGACACCGCGTTTCGGGTCGCGGACCGATTGGCTCGAGTCCCCGGACCGTGGGACGTCTACGCGGTCCGCACCCGTCGCTACGAGGTCCATCTCGTACGCGGCCGGGTCGAGCTCGTGCGAGGGCCGATCGCGCTCGAGGGGTACGGCATCCGCCTTCTCCGGCCCCGCGCCGAGACCTTGGGCACGGGATTCCAGTCGTCCACGGACCTCTCGGAGGAGGGCATCGCCCGGGTCGTCGCCGACGCGGAGACCGTGGCCCGACACTCGGAGTTCCCGGCCCCGAAGGCGGAGCTACCCTCGTCGGGCCCCGCGGGCCCTTCTTTGGACATTCGCGATCCGGCGCTCTGGGATCGACCGCGCGAGACCCTCGACCGGTACGTGGCCGCTCTCGTCGCGGCGTTCGAGGGCGAGAAGGAAGTGACCGCGAGCTTCGGCTCGATCAAGGTTTCTCTCATGGAAACCTCGATCGCGAACTCGTCCGGCCTGCACGCCGCCTACTCCCACACGGGTGTCGAGACCGAGGTGGCGGTCCAGTCCTTTGGCGGCCCCGAAGGAGCGCCGCCGGGCGAGTACTGGGTGACCGCCGCAGAACGTCGGCTAGAACCGGAGAAGCTCGGGAGCAAGGTGAGGGAGTGGGCGCGCATCGCGCGGGACGTGCGGCACGCGGAACCGCCGCCGAACGGCGAGATGCCGGTCGCCTTTCCCCCCGAGGTCCTTTCGGAGATCCTGCCGGCCGCGCTCTCCTTCAAGCTCAGTGGTCAGGCGCGGTTGCAGGACCTCGCTCCCACTCTCGGCACGAACGTCGGACCCCCGGACCTCGAGATCGCCGACGACGGGCTCGTCCCGTGGGCGACGGGGTCGAGTCCGATCGACGACGAGGGCGTCCCGCAGCGACGCCGCCAGCTGATTGGGCGCGGCGAAGTGGCCGAGCTGGTCTACGACGTGCTGCACGGGAACGCGCTGGGAGCGCGCTCGTCGGGCAGCGGCTTCCGGTCCGGGCGGGTGGCGTCCGCGTGGCTCAGCTTCACCCACCAACCGAACCCTTCCACGACCACGCTGACCTTACCGGGCGGCGGAGGAGGGCGAGACGAAGAGGTGGTCGAGGCGGCCGGCGACGGGATCTGGATCCAGCAGATCGGGTGGGCAAGTCCGGACCCGGTCAGCACCGCGTTCGGCGGGGAGATCCGTATCGGCTACCGCATCCGCGGGGGGAAGATCGCCGAGCCGATCCGAGGGGGCACCGTGGGAGGATACGCGATGGCTCCGGCCGGCCAGCCCTCGCTGCTCCGGGACATTTCGGTGGTCGGGTCCGAGCCGCGGTTGTGCGGCTGCCTCGCGATGCCGACCTTGCTCGTTTCGGGCGTCTCGGTGGGCGGCGAGGGCGGGCCCCGCCCTACGGCTTCGCCGTAAGGTGCAGCAGGATCGTCCCGCAACTCGGGCATCGCTCGCCGGGAACGTTGGCGGAGTACGTGCCCCCAAACCCGGTGGGCACGAGGACCTCAAGGTCGGTCGGGCGAAAGCGCGAGGCCTCGGCATGGTGCGACCAGAACAACCCGGAGCCGTTCGAGGTCGCCACGAAGCCCGCCTGGAGCGGCCCGCCACACTTAGGACACTTCGCCACCGCCATGTTCGACTTCGACCGACGTCACTCGCCAGGGGTATCTTTCGTTTTGTGTCGAGTGACACTTTCGAACCCCCGGGGCAAGATCCGAGGGCTCCACCGGGACACTTAGCTGAGTTCCAGTTCCAAGCCGTCCAAAAGGTTTTACGACACCTCCCGCTTAGCTCAACGGTCCGTGGAAGGGACCAAGCTCCGCCCTAGCGAACGGGACGAGAAGGCCCACCGGGCCATCGACCGGCGCGTTCTTTTGCGGGTGAGGATGCGCCTGCACGTCCTCACAGGGCGTCGCCCTGCGAGGGGCCCATCTCGCGACGGAGACCTTCGCGGCCCACCGCCGCGCGAGCCGTCGTCGGACGGCCTGGTCGAGGAAACCTTCCCCGAGTCGGGGCCGCCTGCTGGCCCGGGACGTTACCGTTCCCGCTGGTCCTTGCCTTCCCGTGCCGGAGCCGCGACGGCCGCGTTGACCGTCGCCCTCGTCGTGATCCTCCTTCTGTCGGGCCTCCCGATCTCTGGCTCGTCGCCCAGCAGCTCGAGTCCTGCCGCGAGCCCCCCGAACCCAACCGCGCCGGTCTCGGACGCTCCGAAGTCGACCAGCTCCCACAGCACCGTCTCCTCGTGGGTTGCGTCCGTGGCCCTGCCGGAGCGGAACTACTGCCTCCTCGGCATCATCGCAAAGTGCCCGTCGGCCACCGCTTCCGCGTCCGACGGAAATCTCCTGGGGCCCGACGCGGACCCACTCTCGTCGTGGACGAACATCACCCCCCCGACCGGGGCGCCCAACCCGTCGGAACGCTACGAGCCGGCCGAGGTGTACTACCCCTCGGGTCACGAGGTCGTCCTATTCGGCGGCTGGGGGACCCCGGCTTCGGGGGGCCCCGCCGAGTACCTCCAGGACACGTGGGCCTACGCGAACGGGCACTGGACCGAGCTGATCAACTCCACCAGCTGCACGCCCACGACGTGCCCGTCCCCCCGTGCCGGCGCGATGCTCGCGTACTATCCCACAGAGAACGCGCTGGTCCTGTTCGGCGGGATGTACTCTGTGGTCCACATCCTGATCCCGACCTTCTACGCCTACAATGACACGTGGCTCTTCGAGAACAACACGTGGACGAACATCACGGCCTCCGCCGGTGCGGCGCCCTCGGCGCGGTCCCTGGGCGCGATGTCGTACGACCCTTCCGACAACTACGTCGTGCTGTTCGGCGGGGAGAGCGCGTCGTTCAATTCGAACGCGGAAACGTGGTCGTTCTCGGAGGGCTCATGGACGAACATCACGGGGAGCCTGCACGGCACGTATCCGGCGTCGCTCGAAGGTGCCGCGATCGCGGACTCGCCGAGCGGGTACGTGATGCTCTACGGCGGAGCGACCTCGGCCGACAACGGCGTCGACGTCTCCCTCACCGATAACCCGTGCGACGGCGCCGGGGGGATCGCGTGGTGGTTCGACCACGGCCAGTGGACGTCCCAGGGCAACTACACGCCGAGCTGCATCCAGCAGCCGGCGTCCCCGACGGGTTCGGACCCGACCCCGGCGACCGCGCCGAACGTCGCGTACCCTCCGTGCGGCCGGGTCGGCGCGTCCCTCGGATGGAGCCCGAAGAACAATCGCTTCGTGCTCTACGGCGGGTACGGCGCGTTCTACAACTCGAGCGGCTGTTTCGACAACGAGGAGATGTACCTCAACGACACGTGGACCTACGGCGAATCCCCCGGAGGGGGATTCTTCTGGAACAATGCGAGCTACCCCGCAGGTCCGCCCGGACGCGCATGGATGGGGTACGCGAGCGACTTCACGGACGGTTTCTTCGAGATCTTCGGGGGATACTGGGAGGACGGCGCCGACCTCAACGCCACGTGGAGGTTCTACGAGATCGTCTACGCCGATCTGACCGGGCCGCTATCATTCAACACTGGGGGCGGCCTCGTCTTCTCCGGAGGGCCGTTCACGGTCCTCGGCTACGGAGGGACGGGCGATCTCACCTACATTCTGTTCGTCAACAACACCCGTAACGGCAACACCCTCGCGACCTCCGGCGGCCCGTGCGATTGGCTCTACAACACGTCGAGCACGGCCCTCCCGTACGACGGAACGGTGAGCATCGACTGCATGCCGGCGCCGACGGGCTACGGCATCTACAAGATGACGCTCCTCGTCGTCGACGTGGGCAACTCGTCGCTGCCGTTCGCGAAGGCGTACTGGACGTTCAGCGTCATTCCGCCGGAAGCGATGATCGTCTATTCCGAGTACGTGTCCGACTTCTACACGAACGTCGCCTTCGACAACACGTTCACGATCTACGCCGAAGTGGCGGGTGGGGCACCGAACTCGGTCACCGCGACGCTCGCCGGACAGACGCTGACGCCGACCGGCTCGAGCGGCTCGAAATGGTGGAACTTCACCGGCATCCAGATGTCGGGTCTCGAGCCGGGGACGATCCTGAGCGCGACCGCCCAGTTCCCGGGATGGACGGAGAACACGACGTACTATGTCACGATGATCTCGACTCCCTCGTGGCTCCTTTCGCTGTTCCAGGCCACGGGTGCGACCCAATCGATCGTCACCCACGGATCCGGACCGTTCAACAAGACGTTCGAGATCGACGAGAAGTACCACTGGGACCTGAGCGACTCGACCAACTTTTCATTCTCCGTCCCGCTGGTCGGAGGAAATTACGGGCTGATCCCGACGGTCGACGTGGTCTTCTCCGCGAGCTCGACCGGGAACCTCAGCGTCAACGGAACGTTCTCGCTCTCGACCCCGGACATCTCGATCGGCCCGGCGTCCCTCAAGCTGAGCGCCAGCATCT
>JASHQN010000082.1 GCA_030039135.1 Thermoplasmata archaeon
CCCCGGCGGGGCGCCGGCGGTTCCCTTCTGCTCGAACTGCGGTCGCCCGACAACCTACGTGCCCCAGTACGGGCGGTACTACTGCTACGCGTGCAAGCAGTACGTCTGACGGACCTCGCGCGCTAGGTCTCTCGCCGCGCGGTCGGTGAGGGGCGGACCGTCCCGGCCCGCGGCGAGGACGGACCGAACGACGCCGAGGGAGGGGGCGGTGTACCGGAAGCTAAGGCTATGCTCCAGCCGCGGGGGGTTCGAGGCGGTCCCCGATCCTTCGTCCCCTCCGCTCGATCTACGCAGGGTGCGCCGGGCGCTCGAGGAGGCCGGGATCGCGGTGGTCGACGCTCGGGTAATGCTGATCGCCGCGACCGATCCGGAATCGACGATCAGCCGCACCGGTCGGATCCTGTTCAAAACGCGCGACCCGCACGCCGCCGATCGCGCATTCGCTCGGTTGCGCGAGCTGCTCTCGCTGCCCGGCGAGGATTCGGCATCCCCGCCGACCGAACCTGGCGGGTAACGTAAAAACCACTCGGGTTCTCGTTCCGTTGGAGGAAGTATGCGCGAGACGTGGATCGTCGGCGCGGCGTCGAACCGGTTCGGCAAGATGGCCGAGACGGGCCGCGAGGCCGCGACCCGAGTCGCCTTCGAAGCGATCCGACAGTCGGGCCTGGAACCGAAGGACATTGACTACACCTTCGTATCGAACTGCTTCGGCATGGCCGAGAAGCAGGGCCACGTAGGGCCCTTGATCAACGGGGGCCTCGGCATTCCGAACGTACCGTCCTGCACGATCGAGTCGGCCTGTTCGTCGTCGAGCGCGGCCCTGCACGAAGCGTTCGTGCATGTCGCGGGCGGGTTCGCGGACGCCGCCCTCGTGGTCGGCGTCGAGAAGCTCTCCCAGCTGGACACCCTGACCGCGACGAGCTACTTCGCCGAGGCGGCCGATTACGCCTTCGAAACTCGGAATGGAGCGACGTTCCCCGGGCTCTACGCGACCCTCGCGAACGCCTACCTCCATCAGTACCCGATGAGGCCCGAGGTCCTCGGATCGGTGGCGGTGAAGGCTCACGCCAACGCGGTTCACAACCCCCACGCCCACTTCCGCAAGGCGATCTCCATGGAGACGTACCTCAACTCGCCCATGATCGCCTCGCCGCTCCGCCTCTACGATTGCTGCCCGTTCTCCGATGGTGCGGCGGCCGTCGTGGTCGCGGCGAAGGAGTCCGTGCCTCACCCCAGCATGGAACCGCTGGTCGTCCGGGCCTCGGCCCGTGCCGGGTCGATCACGGACATGCAGGACCGTCCTGACCTGCTGGGCCTCCCCGCGACCCGCGTCGCGGCGGAGAAGGCGTTCCGCCAGGCTCACCTCGAGCCCCGCCAGATCGACTTTCTCGAGGTCCACGACTGCTTCACGATCGCCGAGCTGCTCGCGCTCGAGGACCTCGGTTTCTTTCCGCGGGGTAGTGCGGGGAAGGCCGAGATCGAAGGGGTCACGGCCCACGACGGGGCGCTTCCGGTCAACCCCGACGGCGGGCTCAAGGCCAAGGGCCACCCGGTGAGCGCGACCGGAGCGAGCCAGGTGGTCGAGATCTTCGAGCAGGTGAACGGGAAGGCCCACGGTCGAGAGGTCCCCCGGACCGAGACCGCGCTTGCGCACAACGTCGGCGCGACGGGCGGCTCGTGCTCGGTGCACATCTTCTCCCGGCGCTAGGGGGCCACCCATGTCCGACGATCTGCCCGCGGCCTCGCACTCGATCGCCGAGTTCATCCACGGCTACGAGGAGGACCACGTGCTACGGGGGTTCCGATGTCCGAAGTGCTCTCTCGTCACCGCGACCTGGGGGCTGGCCTGCCCTCGATGCGGCAGCCTCGAGCGTACGGAGACCCGACTCGCCGACTCGGGCAAGGTGGCGGCGTTCACGATCCTCTCGGTCCCCGGGGACGACTTCCTCAACGACGCGCCCTACGCCTACGTCGTCGTCGACCTCGACGACGGGGCCCGGGTGACCGGTTGGATGCCGGGCGTCAAGCAGCAGACCGATCTCACGATCGGGGAGCGGGTGCGCTTCGTACCGAGCTATAAGCCCGGAGTGCAGTTCGTGAAGGACGCCGACCCGTCGGCGAGAAGGTAGGCGCGCGTGGCGATCTCGCCCGGCCCGGACATCGACCGCGTGTGGCTGAAGCACTACCCCGCGGACGTGCCCCCGACCGTCGAGATTCCGAACGTCATGGTCACAGAGCTCGTGGAGTCGACCGTCCGTCGCTTCGGCGACCGCACCGCGTTCATCTACTACGGAGCTCGATGGACCTACCGGCGGTTCTGGGCGGAGTCGGAGCGGCTCGCGGCCGCACTGCGCGCAGCGGGGGTCGGCCCACAAGACCGGGTCGCGATCTACCTACCGAACGGTCCGCTCTACCCGATCGCGCTCTTCGCGGCACTGCGACTCGGAGCGATCGTCGTCCAGGTGAGCCCCCTCTACCTCGGCCAGGATCTCAGTCGGCTCCTGAAGGACGCCCAGCCGAAGGCGCTCGTGACCCTCGAGATCCTCTACCCGAACCTCGCGAAGGTCCGGTCCGAGTACGCGGTGCCCAACGTCTTCGTCGCCCGCCTTCGGGAGTTCTATCCGTGGTACGCTCGGCCGTTCGTCAACCGCGTCCTGCGACGGCAGAAGATGTCGACGGAGTTCCCCACCGACCCCTGGGTCCGGCCCTACGCGGCCGCGATCCGGACGCCGGGGTCGGTCGAGCTCTACCGAGGCGACCCCGCGACGACCGTCGCGGTCTATCAGTACACGGGCGGAACTACCGGGATCCCGAAGGCGGCGACGCTCTCCCATCGCAACCTCGTCGCGAACATCGTCCAGACGAACACCTGGAACACGGAGCGCCGGCCCGGTCAGGAGGTCGTTCTCGCCGCGATCCCGTACTTTCACATCTACGGTCTCACGGTGGCGATGTTCATGGCCCTCTCGGAGGGCGCGACGATCGTCATCCAGACGCGGCCCGAGATCCGCGAGCTCCTGAAGCTCATCGACCGGTACCAGCCCACCCAGTTCCCGGGCGTGCCGGCGCTCTACAACGCCTTCACGCAGCAGCCCGATCTCAGCAAGTTCCGGATCCAATCGATCCGCTTCTGCCTCTCGGGGTCGGCGCCGCTCCCCGTCGAGGTCGGCCGCAAGTTCGAATCGCTCACCGGCGCGAGCCTCGTCGAAGGCTACGGCCTGAGCGAGACCTCGCCGGTCACCCACGCGAACCCCGTCCACGGCGAGCGCCGGGCGGGGTCGATCGGCCTCCCGCTCCCGAACACCGACCAGCGGGTGGTCGACCTCGAGACCGGGACGAAGGTCCTCGGCCCCGACGAGCCCGGCGAGCTCTGCGTGCGGGGACCGCAGGTGATGCTCGGCTACTACGGCCACCCCGAGGAGACGGCCCTGGTCCTGAAGGACGGGTGGTTCCGCACGGGCGACGTCGCGCGGATCGACCCGGACGGCTACGCCTACATCGTCGACCGCAAGAAGGACATGATCAACGTCGGAGGGATGAAGGTCTACCCTCGGGAGGTCGAGGAGGTCCTCTTCCAGCACACGGCGGTCCAGGACGTCGCGGTCCTCGGGATGCCCGATCCCGAGCGCGGGGAGGCCGTCAAGGCGTTCGTGGTGCGGCGCCCCGGGTCGACGGCGACCGCCGACGAGCTCGTCGCCTTCGTCCGCGAGCGGATCGCCCACTACAAGGCGCCCCGCGTGATCGAGTTCCGCGACTCCCTGCCGCGGAGCGGCGTGCAGAAGGTGCTGAAGCGCGTCTTGCGCGAGGAGTCGCCGATGCCCGGAGCGACGGCGCCGGCGGCTACAGCCCCCGCGCGATGACGTCCCGGGAGACGACGAGCCGCTGGATCTCGTTCGTCCCCTCGAAGATCTCGCTGATGCGGGCGTCCCGGTAGGCCCGCTCGATCGGCGTGCCCCGGATGTAGCCGAGTCCCCCGTGGATCTGGAGCGCCTCGTCGATCACCTCGTCGGCCCACTCGGAGGCGAGACACTTCACCGTCGCGGCCTCGCGGGTCTTCTCGGCGCGCTCGAGCCGCGTCCACTTCTTCGGATCGTTGCCGAGCCGGTCCTGGTGCGCCGCCGCGTGGTAGACCATGAACTTGAGCGCGTGGATCTTCATCGCCATGTCGGCGAGCTTGAACTGGATCGCCTCGTACTCGCTGATCGGAAGCCCGAACTGCGTGCGGTTCTTCGAGAACTCTAGCGCCTGCTGGGTCGCCGCCTGCATCCCACCGAGCGAGGCCGCGCCGAGCGAGATGCGCCCGACGTCGAGCGCGGTCATCGCCACGTGGAAGCCCTTGCCGACCTCCCCGAGGACCCGCTCGGGGCCGAGCTCGACGTGGTCGAGGATGAGCTCGGCGGTCGAGGTGCCGTGCAGTCCCATCTTCTTCTCGCAACGGCCGACCTTGAAGCCGGGGAGGTTCGTGTCGAGCAGGAAGGCGGTCACCCCTCCGTTCGGCCCGAGCTTCACGTCGTTACCGGCCATGAGGACGATCGTGTCCGCTTCGCGCCCGTTCGAGACGTAGATCTTGTTGCCCGTGACGATCCACCGGTCGCCGGAGCGCTCGGCGACCGTGTGCACGGCCCCCGAGTCACTTCCCGAGCCCGGCTCCGTGAGGCTGAAGGCGAGCAGCTTCTCGCCTTTCGCCGCCGGGACGAGCCATCGGCGCTTCTGCTCTTCCGTGCCGTAGTAGAGGAGCGGCGTCGTCCCGAGGGAGGTGTGCGCCCCGACGATCGTGCCGTGGGACGCGTCGACCTTGCCGAGCTCCTCGAGGAAGATCGAGTAGCCGACCTTTCCGAGACCGAGGCCCCCGTACTCCTCCGGTATCGGGACTCCAAAGTAGCCCTCGGCCTGCATCTTGGCGACGCTCGCGTGGGGGAACTCCTCCTTCTCGTCCATCTCGGCGACGATCGGCGCGACCTCCTTCGCGAGGAACGCCCTCACCGCGTCGCGGAACGCCTCCTGGTCCGGCGTGAACGAGAACTCGATCGGCATCCGTCACGCCCCCGTGAACTTCGGCGGGCGACGCTCGGCGAACGCGACGATCCCCTCGGCGAGGTCCTCGGACGGCACGATCTCCGTCTCGAAGAGACGGCTTTCGACGTCGATGGCGCGCTCGAGCGGCAGCGAGCTCCCCTCGACGATCGCTCGCTTGGACGCCTGCACCGCCTTCGGTGCCTTCTGGGCGATCGTGTGGGCGAGGTCCCGGGCCGCCCGTAGCTCCTGGCCCGCGGGGACGGTCTTGTTCACGAGGCCGATGCGCAGCGCCTCCGCGGCGGAGATCATCGCGCCCGTGAAGATGAGCTCCTTGGCCTTGGCGATCCCCACGAGCCGGGGCAGCCGCTGGGTGCCGCCGTAGGCCGGGATCAGCCCGAGGGTGACTTCGGGCGCCCCGAGCTTCGCGGAGTCGCCGGCGACCCGAAGGTCGCACGCCAGCGCGAGCTCGAGGCCGCCGCCGAGCGCGAGACCGTTGATCGCCGCGATCACGGGCTGCCGCAGCGCCGCGAGGCGGGCGTAGATCGCGACCCCGCGCCGCGCGATCGCCGGGGCGCTCGACAGGTCGAGCGTCGCCATCTCCTTCACGTCCGCTCCGGCGCTGAAGTACTGCCCGTCCCCGGTGACGATCACCGCGCGGGCCTTCGGATCGGCCTCGAGCTCGCCGAGTCGGCGATCGAGGTCGTTGAGGAGCGCGGTGCTGAGGGCGTTCACCGGCGGATGCTTGAGGATGAGGATCTCGACGCCGTCGTCCTCGCTCTTTCGGCCGACGAGCTCCCCGTCCGTCATATGAGGGCGGGAGCGTCGAGAGGCCCGCGGCTCTTAACCCATCGCCCCCGATCGACCCTGCCCGCTCGTCCTCATATACCGTGCGCCCGTCCGCACTGCGTGCTCGAGTTGTCTCCGCTAGCGCGGGCGCTGGCTCCCCCATCCCTTTCGTGCCTCTGGCGTAGACCGTGGGGTGTTGCCCACGATCGGCGGCTCCTGCTCGGCTCCTAGACCCTCAGCTACCATGTCCCCCGATTCCGACTCCGAAGGGCGCGCGGTGTCGCGCGGGGCGGAAGCGACGATCCGCTCCGTGGAGTGGATGGGCCTTGAGGCGCTGCTCAAGGAACGCGACGCGAAGAGCTACCGTCCGAAGGCACTGGACGAGCGGTTGCGTCGCGAGCGCACCCGGACCGAAGCGCGCCTGCTCGTCGATGCCCGGCGACTCGGCGTACGTACTCCGATCGTGTACGACATCGACCTCCCGCGGCACCGGCTGGTGCTCGAGAAGCTCGAGGGCCGCACGCTCCGACAACTGCTCGAGGACCCTGCCCTCTCCGTGGAGACGCTCACGAGCGCGGTCCGATCGTTCGGCGAGGCGCTCGGCCGACTTCACGCGGGAGGCATCGCGCACGGTGACCTCACGAGCTCGAACGTGCTGTTTCCCGACGGGCCGGAGCGCCCCCCGGCCCTCCTCGACCTGTCGATGGGCACGCGGAGCCCCGGCCTCGAGGAGCTCGGGATCGACCTCCACCTCGTCGAGGAGGATCTGAAGGCGCTCCACGAGAGGTCCGAGGCGCTCGTGCGGGCGTTCCATTCGGGGTACGCCGCCGGTAACCCGAAGGGCGCGAAGGACGTCCGCGCTCGAGCGAAGGCGATCCGGGGCCGGGTCCGCTACGCCTGAGGCTGCAGGCGCTCGAGCGCCGCGGCGAGCACGAGCGGGAGCTCCTCGATGACGTCGGTGGCGACGAGCCCGAAGCTCTTCCGCGCCGCGACGCGGGTGCCCGCTTCCCCGACCCACCACGTCGCGAGCCGGATCGCGTGGCGAGCGTCGACCCCTTGCGCCAAGAGACTCCCGACGACCCCCCCGAGAACGTCCCCGACGCCGCCCACGGTCATCGCCGGGTGGTGGTGGGAGTTCTCGAACCAGCTCTCGCCGTCGGAAAGGAGGTCGGGGTCTCCTTTGGAGAGCAGGACCAGATGGCGCTCGGCCGCGATCGCTCGAGCGCGCTCGCCCTGCTCCGCCACGGGCCCCGTCCGCTTGCCCCCGAAGTAGCGATCGAACTCTCCCACGTTGGGGGTCGCGACGAGGCGGGGGACGGGCGTTCGGTCCGCGAGCTCCTCGGCCGTCGGCAGGGCGGCGAGTCCGTCCGCGTCGACGACGAGCGGAACGGTCCCTGCGAGCTCGCGTTGTAGCTGCCGCAGCGCTTCCACGGTCTCCGCGTGGGCCCCCGCGCCCATGCCCACCACGACCGTCTCGGGGTGCGCGTTGTGCACGAAGTCGACGATGCCGGCCACGTCAGTGGGACGGAACCGATCGACCCCGAAAGGACGCACGACGAGGTTCGGGCTGAACGACTGGATCCGCTCGGCCGAGCCTTCCGGCGCCAGCACGGTCGCTCGCTCGGCTCCGGTCCGTAGCGCCGCGAGGGCGGCGAGCGCCGGGGCGCCGGAGTACGGGCCGCCGCCGACGACGACGAGGCGCCCGGTGCGCCGGCGGCCGTCCGTCTCCGCCGGTCGGGGAAAGAACCGGAACTCTCCCGGACCGGTTTCACGCCAGGCCTCGGGAGGGATGCCGATATCCCGGACCACGATCTCCCCCGAATTCTCCTTCGTCATCCCTTCCTTGATCGTGGTAAGGGTCACGGTCCACGGAGGTCGGAGGCCCTCGGGATCGTAGAGGCCGGTCGGGACGTCGACCGCGAGGACCGGCGCACGGCTCGCGTTCATCTCGTGCACCGCCTCCCTGATCGGGGATCGGAGCCGGCCCCCCTGGCCCGTCCCGAGCAGGCCGTCCAGGAGCATCGGGAAACGGGCGAGCTCGTCCGCGCGAGGGACGCCGACGTGGAGCGTGACACGATGTTCGATCCGCTCGAAGCAACGACGCGCGGCGCGCGTCGAGATCTCGGACGGGGGCCGGATGAGCCAGATCTCGGGGGAGTACCCCCACTGTCGGAGGTAATAGGC
>JASHQN010000083.1 GCA_030039135.1 Thermoplasmata archaeon
CGGCGTCCCTCAAGCTGAGCGCCAGCATCTCGATGACCGGGACATTCGACGTCGTCGGCACGGGCGTCCAGTGGGTTAGCGCGTCGGCCACCGTTACGGTCAGCGCGAGCGTGTCGGCGAGCATCCCGATCCTTGGGTTCAGCCTCTTCGGATGCAACGTCGGGTTCACGCTCCAGCTCACGATCAACCCCTCGATCACTCTCGACATGATCCTCGGCCCGTCCTCGGGCCAGGGGCTCTTCGGCGTCGACATCGCCATCAAGCAGTTCCTCGGGAGCTTCATGCTCGCGCTCACGGCGGCGGTCAACTTCGGGATCGGCATTGCCTCGGTCGGTCTTGGGGTCGGCCTCTCGGTCGCCGTCGCCTTCACGCTCAACCCGTTCGGGCTCACCGAAGGCTGGGTGAACGGCTCAATCTTCGTCACGGCGCAGTTCTTCTGGTGGTCCGACTCGTTCAACATCGTCAACGCCGCCCCGATCGTCACGTTCGGGCCGGACGCGAGCCCGGTCGAACCCGGCAGCCCCGCGTACTTGGCGGACAGCTACAACAACGGGACGAACACCCAGTGGATCGTCCAGCCGGACTACTACGCCGCGTCCGACTACGACGGGAACATCTGGAACGCTACGGCCTCGTCGGGTCCGGCGATCTCCGACATCTATCCGTGGACTGAGGTCACGGGAGCCGCGGCGTACAACGGAGGGTACTTCTTCTACACCGACCAGAACATGAGCCTGCCCCCGTCGCATGGCCTCGTGATCTCGGGTGGTCGGCTCAGTGCCTCCTCGAACAGCTTCGCCTCGGTCCCGGGTCCCGACGACCCGAGCGACTACGAGGTGGTCAACCCCCAGTCGGCGACCCTCCCCGACGGCGACCTCTACGTGATCTGGGCGGCCCTGCCGAACTCCGAGGCCTCGGTGAACAGCCCCCTCAACCTGACCTCGATCGAGCTCCAAGGGGCGGTCTACTTCCCGAACAACGGCACCTGGGGCGCTGTCCGCACCTTCAACTCGGGGGATTTCGCCCAATCCTACCAGGTCGACGCCACGGAGGGCTCCGGTGCCGTTCTCGAGCTTCTCTCCGACCAGCCGTTCCTCTCCAACACGGCGCCCGAGCGCCTTGTCGAGTACAACCTGACCACGGGGGCGACGCTCGCGAACCTCAGCATGCGTGGGATCTCCGAGATCGTGTCCCTCCGCGTGGCCTCGGGGCTCGCGGTGCTCGAGACGATCACGGGCAACTACTCGCTCGTCAGCCTCCCCGGGGGTTTGCCGGTCGGCCTCTCGTTCACTCCTCCTTCCGGCTACTACGGCGTGAGCGCGACGTTCGCCGAGGACTCCGCGTCGACGCTCGTCCTGCTCTACCGGGGTTCCCTTGCCTCCGAGCTCGTACTCTACGACACCGCGGACGCCCAGACGCTCTCTACGTTGAACCTCGGGGTCGACGTGTTCGAGGCCGAAGCGATCGCGAACGGAGCCACGACGTACGTCTTCGTTCGGACCGCTCTCGGCCTCGACGGCTGGACGGAAGTCGCCGGGACGTTCACCAACCTCACGACCGTTTCGCTTCCGGGTGTCGTCGGTTACGGCCTCGTTCAGGCGGGCGGGTCGATTGTGATCTTCTCGATCGCCAAGACCGGCGGGAACGCGACGTACCCGATCCGGGCTCTGTTCCTGGAGGAGGTCGGGGCCGCGCTCGCGTCGGTGCCGGTCCCGGCAGTCGCGAAAACCGCAGCGCCTTCGAGCAGTGCGTCGCCGGATTACCTCCTCTACCTCGGGATCGCCGCGGCCGCCGCGGCGTTCGTCCTTGCGGTCGTGTTCGTGCTCACCCGCCGGCGACCTCCGAACGCGGCGGTTCCGCCTCCGAGCGTCACCGGAGCGGCCGCCGTAGAACCTCCCCCTCCGGAGCCCCCGGCGACCTAAGGTGCCATGGACCGTTATCCGGATCGAGGCATTCGACCGACGGGTCGGCCCGCCCCCCGGTGGGCGGTGCCGCTGGCGGTGCTCGTCGCGCTCACCGCGTTCGCCCCTTCGATTGTGACCCCCGTGCATGGCTCGATGGCGGCGGAGTCTTCCTCTGTCCCGCACATCGCGGCGACCTCGCCGGCACACGCGTCCCCTTCGATCATCATCCACTTCATCCACCCGACCTGGATCAACGTCACGGACTCCGCTCCGGGCGCCTCCCCGCCGACGGGCGGCATGGCGGCCTACGACCCCGCCGATCGGGAGACCGTCTACTTCGGGGGATGCCTCAACTCGATCTGCTCGGTGTACAGCAACGAGACCTGGGTCTTTGCACGCGGGGCGTGGATTAACGAGACCGATCCGTTCGACGCCCCGCCGGCCCGGGTGAGCGCCGCGATGGACTACGACGCGAACGAGCACTCCGTCCTGCTCTTCGGTGGCCTAGGGACGACCGGCGCGCTCGGAGACACCTGGCTCTTCCACGCGGGCGTCTGGACGAACGTCACCGACTACGGCCCGGGCCCGAGCGCTCGTTATGACGCGCAGATGGCGTTCGACCCGCAGCCGGAAGAGAACGGGTCGGTCCTCTTCGGTGGGTACACGATCACGGGGTATGCGAACGACACCTGGGCCTGGCAGGGCGGGGCGGGGTGGGTCGCCCTCACCCCCTCGCTCGCTCCTCCGACGCTATGCTGCGGGGCGATGGCCTACGATGCGGCCGACGGCTATCTCGTCCTCTACGGAGGGTACACCGGCCTCGGGGCCGCCACGAGCGAGACCTGGGAGCTCTACTCCGGCCAGTGGTGGGCCGTCTCCCCTTCCGGCCCGCCGGTGGCCCGCTACTACACGACCATGACCTACGTACCGAGCCTCTCGGGGGTGCTCTTGTTCGGAGGCGACGAGAGCGGGCTCGAAGTGAACGACACCTGGCTCTTCTCGAACGGGGCCTGGACGAACGAAAGCCCCTCGGCGGCCCCTCCCGCCGGCCCGTTCGACGCCGTGCTCGACGGGACCGGGACGACGGCGCTCGCTGTCGGCGGCTATCTCGCCGCTTCCGGCGGCAGCGAGACCTGGGCGTACGAGATCGGTCCCGGTGCGCTCCTGGAGGCGAACCAGTCGGCGGCCGAGGTCGGAGAGAGCGTCCTCTTCACGGCCGACGTCGCGAGCGGCACCGCTCCCTACAACGCCACCTTCAACTTCGGCGACGGCATGAGCGCCTTCGTGTCGGGGACGGGACCTGAGATCTCGGTCCCGCACGTCTTCGCTCGGAACGGGACGTTCGACGTACAGGTGAACGTCACGGACGCCGTCGGCGCGACGACGAGCGCCTCCCCCCTTGCGTTCCCGGTGGCCCACGCTCCCGCGGTCGTCGCCTCGACGACGCCCACGAGCGGGGACGTCGGAGGCGCGATCGCGTTCCACAGCGACATCGTCACCCCCGGGACCCCCCCCTATAGCTACGCCTGGTCGTTCGGCGATGGCGGCAGCGCGACGACCGCGAACACCTCGCACACCTACTCGGCCCCCGGCGTCTACACGGTGCGGCTGAACGTGACCGACGCGGACCACGCGACCGCGACCTCGTCGGTCACGGTAACCATCGCCCCCGAACCGACCGTGAGCGTCACGCCGAGCACGACGCACCCGCCGGTGGGAACGCCCGTGACGTTCTGGGCGAACGTCACCGGCGGAACCGCCCCATACTCCTACGCCTGGAGATTCGCCGACGGGAGCTCGAACGCGCTTCCCTCACCCGACCACGCGTTCGCGAGCGGGGGCACTTACGTCGTCCAGGTATGGGTCAACGACTCGGCGGGCGGTGCCGCCCATGGGACCGTGACCATCTCGGTCTCGTCCAGCTCGAGCTCCTCGGGCCTAGGATCGGCACCCTGGTGGTTCTGGGGCGGGATCGCCGCGATCGCCGCGGTGGCGATCCTCGGCTCCGTGCTGCTCGTGCGCCGGGGTCGGCACACTCCGTGATCCCACCCACGGCGACTTGCCGCGGAAGAACCGGACCTGAGCTAACGCCCCCTGCCCGCTCCCCGGTCTGTGTCGTCGAGTAACGGTCTTGGGGGAGCCGGCCCCCCATTGCTAACGGCGGGCCGGGAGGAACGTTCGAGCTAAAAGGCCCCGAGCCGCCGATCCCTGCACCTGTCCCCCACGAGGGTTCCCCGAGCGCTCTCCCGGCGGCAACCAAAGTGTTTTACGTCACCTCTCACCATGATTGATGGTCCCGGGAAGGGGGGACCGTATAGAGCTGGAACGATCGTGCCCGGAGGCCTGGATCAGGGTTTCAGCGGCACCTTCGGTTTCGAGCGAGGTCCGGCCGGGGCGGTCCGGGTGGACCGCGAGCGTCCTGGGGACTCTTGCGAGCCAGCGGCTTTGCCGTGCCGGGACGGCCCGGGGAAG
>JASHQN010000084.1 GCA_030039135.1 Thermoplasmata archaeon
CCTCTCTCGCGGCCCGGGGATCGCCCGGGTCATCTCGACCCACGCTGCACGGGAGGCGCTCGCCGTAGAGACCGTACGGGGTCGCCTGCTGGCTTCCGCTCGACCGGGCGAGCGCCATCTGTTCAGCCTTCCGACGGCGGTCCTCCGGCACCTCGGCCTTCAGGTCTACTCCCGCGGTCCCCGAGCCGGCCGGGGGACGGACGATCGGACGATCTGGTTCGTTCCGGCGCCCGAGTACTACGAGTACCGCGCGCTCGCGGAGACGGGTAAAGCGTGGACCGGCCCGTCGAGCGGCCCGTTCGCGCACGTCTACCTTGCGAAATCGCTCTTTCCGTTCCCGCGGGAGTTCGGCCAGCTCGCCGAGCTCGAGCTCAAGGTGGAAGAGGAGGAATGGCGGCCCGGCATCGAAGCCCTGCAGAAGGTCGGGCGGGGCCGTCGGGTGGTTCTTTGACGGCGCGGAACGGGGTCCGGAAGGCCCGCGAGCAGCGTGTTCCGGTCGGCGAGAAAAACCCTTTCGCCAACCTATTTATACGGTGGCCACGGATAGATTGACGCATGCGCGGTTCTGGAGGCGACAGTAAGGCACCGGGTCGACGGTACACCCTTCGCAATCCGGTCCCGCTCCGGACCGAAGAGGACGTCCGGACGACCCGCGCTGGGATCCCGACGGACGCGACCCTCGCGAACGTGGAGGGGCCGGTCGATTTCGACTCTCTGGCGAAGGCGATCCGTCGCTCGGTCGGCCACGAAGGGATGCGACCGGAGGACGCCCGCTCGATCGCGGCGCATGTGCTGAATTTCTTCGGATTCAACGAACGGATCATCGACAACGTCCTCGAACCGGACGACCGCGACACGTTCTACATGCTCGAGGACACGGGGATCCTCGAGACCGAACGCGACGAGACGACGCTCTACGATGGGCGCGAGTGGCGGATCCACTACTGGATGTTCCGCAAGGATCGGATCTTCGAGCTCGCCCGCGAGGAGAGCGTCGCGATGGCCGCAGCGGGCGAAGCCGATGTCGTCTACTCGTCCAACTCGAACCGGTCGGGCGCGTTCCGCCTGCCGCACGGGGAGCATGGGACCGGCCTCGCGGCGCACGCCGTCTATCACGAGCTCGGTGACGAGGTCTGGCTCGAACGCCGCCAGAACCCGATCCCCCCGCCCGCGCCTCCGACCCGGGGTCGGCGGCCGTCGGACGAATCGTAGCCCGATAGGACTGCCGCCTCGAGTGGCGCGCCGCCGCGCCAGGGTTATTCTCCGCGCGGGGTTCCGACCGCACGATGGCCGTCCCTGCTCCGTCAGCGGCCGCGCTGTTCTACGACCCCCGCTGCGGCCCGTGCACGCTGTTCGCGCGCGTCGCCGAGTGGACCAGCGGGTCCCGCGTCCGTGCCCTCCCGTACGACGGAAAAGAGGCCGAGCGGGACCTCGGAGACCTCACTGAGGAGGATCGGTTCGCCTACGCTCACGTGGTCGACGCGAACGGCCGTCGCTCGGGCGCGTCGATCATGGCCCCGCTCGTCGAGCACACGCTCGGCCCCGAAGCCGGGCACGTCCTCGAGCGGGCTCCCGCGCTCGACCAGGGACTCCGCTGGGTCTACCGACGGTTCTGGAACTACCGCAGTACCCACGGGTGCGGCGCGATGGGTCGGTCGTAACCCGAAGCGTTAACCCCGTCCCGCCGTCCGGCGGGGCGATGCGACGGTTCTTGATTCTGGCCCACCGGGTCCCCGTCTCCGGCCAATTCACCCTGAACGACCTCGCGGGTGGGGCCGGGCGGATGGACGAGATCGCCCGGGCCGTGTCGAACGCCTTCACCCTGTCGAACGATCTCCGCCGGGACACGGAGGTCACGCTCGTGTTCACGGCCGCCCCTCCGCCCGCGGCCCGACGGATGGTGCTCATGGGAGCGCGACTGCGCTACCTCAACCCGGACGAGCGGTCGACCGCCGCCCTGATCAAGAACGCCCTCGTCCGGTCCGCCGAGCATCCCCAGGAGTTCGAGTCCTCTCCCGGCATTCGGGTCGCCGGCGCCGATCCGATCCAGGTGCTTCGAGAGTTCCTCGCCGCGCCCGGCACCGTCTGGCTGACGGAATCCGGCGCCCCGATCGCCGGGTACGCTCGGCCCATCGAGCCGTTCGGCGCGGTGGTCTCCGATCCGTACGATCCGACGGAGCAGGAGGTCGAGCTCCTCCGCGCGTCGGGCGTCCCGCCCCTCTCGGTGGGTCCGAGGTCGCTTCGGACGTCCCAGGTGATCGACGCGGTCCACCGCGAGCTCGATCTGCGCGAGGCGGAGGCCCGCCGCGCGACCGGCGTCTAGCGGGCGAGGAGTAGAGCGTCCGCGTCGTCCCCCGGGCCCGCCGGGCGCAGCGCGTCGCGAACGCTGCGGGGTCGCAGGCCCCCGATCACCGCCGTGAGCCGCACGACGTCTCGGGGCTCGGGGCGGACCCGGGTGCCGAACACGAGGTGCTGGGGCTCGCCGAAGCGCTGGCGCACGGTGCGCAACACCCGGTCCAGGGTCCGGAGGGTGAGGTTGGCGCCCCCGTCCAGGTGGACGAGCGCCGAGGGCCCTTCGGAGAGATGGTAGTCGAGGAGCGAGTCCGAGATCGCCTGTTGGACCAGCCGCTCGGGCTCGGAGATGTGGTGCTCCCCCACCAACAAGGTCGAGAGCCCGGCCTCGCGCAGGTGGTTCTTCAGGCTCGCGAGGTCGACGTTGAGCTGGCTCGGGTTCTCGACCATGTCGACCAAGCTCGAGACGAGCGAGTGCAGGTAGGCGTTCCGCACGTGGAAGACCCGTTGAATCGGCAGCGACTCGAACCGCCGGAGCTTTTCGTTGGCGAGCGCGAGGAGGAGCCCGCCCATCTCCTCGAGCTCTCCGATCGTCGCCTCGACGTTCTCGCGCCGCCCCTGGTTCGTCTCGAGCTCGACCTGGAAGGGCAGGAAGGCGACCGGCACCGGCAACGTGTCGGTCTTCCGTAGCTCGCGGACGAAGAACGGGAGGAGCGCACTGCCCGTGCCGCCGCCGAGTCCGGCGAGAAGGAAGACGATCTCGAACGGAGCGAGACGTCGCAGGATCTCCTCCCGCCCGTCCTCCGCGGCGCGGAGGACCGACGTCCGATCGCCACCGCTCCCTCGGCCGCGCAGCTCCCGGGTGCCGATCAGGATCCGTTCCTCCACGCTCATCCGGAGGAGATGCTTCGCGTCCGAGTTGATCGCGAGGGCGCGGACCCCCGGGATGCCGAGGCTGACGAGGTCCTGCACGGCCTCGCTCCCGGCGCCCCCGAGGCCCACCACCGCGACCGGCGGGGAGACGGCGAGGGCCGCCCAGGCCTCCGGTGGTCTCGAGTCCGTCGCCATCTACTCCCGCACCGCCTAGGGCGGAGGGGAGCCTTCGGCCACCACCGGTTCTCCCTCGCGACGATGGGACCGGCTCGGCGGACCCATGTGCTCGAGGCGACCGCGGATGTACTCGCGAACGGCCGATCTCACCGCGTCGTCGACGCTGACAGAGTTGCCTTCCCGCACGAACTCCTCGAGCCGGTTGTTGTCCTGGCGCGAGAGTTCGACGACCACCTTGCGAACGTTCTGCGGAGGGAGATTGAGCTCGATGTACTGCTCGAGCCCCTCGCGGATCGTGTCCGAGATCGTCGGCGTGCCTTTCGCCTGCTGGATCTGCTTCAGCTTCTCGAGCAGTTCCTGCGGGATCCGCACCGTCACCCGCTCGGAAGTGTCGGCCATGCCCGTCAGACAATACCCCGTGCTTTGTCTGACGAATGACATATCTACCGTGGACTATATGATGGCTCCGACGCGCTCGGTCGAGACGAGCCCGTCCATTCCTGGGTGCGGTGCGGAGCGATCTTCGGGAGCCGCGCGATGTCCGCAGGAGAACGCTACGCGATCCGGCCGGCCACCGCGGCCGATGTCGACCTAGAAGCCCGGATCTGGACCGAAAGCGAACCCGACGAGCCGCTCTCGGCGGACCAGATCCGACGCTGGCGCGGTCTCTTCCGGGATCCTCGGCTGTACCTCTACGAGCTCGTCGTCGAGGATCGGAAGGCGGGCGGCGCGGGGGTTGCCTTCGGCGCGCTGAGCCACAGCCCGTCGTCGTTCGCCCCCGACCAATATTGGATCAGCGTGCGGGTCGATGTCGCTCATCGGGGCCTCGGGATCGGGACCACGCTCTACCGTGCTCTCGAAGAACAAGG
>JASHQN010000085.1 GCA_030039135.1 Thermoplasmata archaeon
ATGTCGGCCGCAAGCCGCGCGGCCCACAGCTTCTGGTTGAACTCCCGGGCGGGAACTAGGACCTTCCCGCCCATGTGCCCGCACTTCTTCACCGAGGCGAGCTGGTCCTCGAGGTGGAGGCCGGCAGCCCCTGCTTCGATCAACGCCTTCGTGATCTCGAATACGTTGAGCGTGCCGCCGAATCCCGCCTCGGCGTCGGCGACGATCGGAGCGAACCAGTAGATGCTCCCGTTGCCGAGCGCGTGCTGCTTCTCGTCCTCCCGCCGGAAGGCGTTGTTGATCCGGCGCACCAGGGCCGGCATCGAGTCCGCCGGGTAGAGGCTCTGATCCGGGTAGGTCTGGTCGGCGTTGTTCGCGTCCGCGGCGACCTGCCAGCCGCTCGCGTAGATCGCGGGCAAGCCGGCGGCCACCATCTGGACCGCCTGGGTCCCGGTCAGGGCCCCGAGCGTAGGGACGAACGGTTCGCTCTGCAACATGCGCCAAAGGCGTTGAGAGCCGAGTTGCGCGAGGGTCTCCTCGATCCGGACCGTGCCCCGGAGCCGTCCGACGTCCTCCGGGCGGTACGGCCGAACGATTCCCTTCCATCGGTCGGATGTCTTCCAGTCGTTTTCGGCGTCCGCGCTCACGTGATCCTCCCCCGGCCGTCCTCGAGTTCGCGGTAGGCCGGCACTGTGATAAATTCCTCTAGTTCGGGCCCCGTAACGACACGGTCGAGCAGCCGCGCGGCCTTCACGCTGGTGCGGCTCCGGGTCGCCTTCTCCGACGCGAGCTCGGCGTCGAGGAGCCGGACCTCCGTCGCAAGATGGGCACGGAAGAGCGCGGCGTCGACCGGCCGTCCTTCGGTGGTCGCGCCACCGTGGTGCATCCACTGCCAGAGCTGGCTGCGCGCGATCTCCACGGTGGCGGCGTCCTCCATCAGCTGGTCGATCGGAACGCAGCCGGTCCCCCGGAACCACGCTTCGAGGTACCGGACCGCGACGCGAACGTTCCGCCGCACTCCGTCCTCGGTGATAGGTCCTTGAGGGAGCTCGAGAAGCTCCTCCGGACGGACCGGCGGCAGCGACGGGGGTCGGTCGATCTGGTTCGGACCGGGCATGTACCGGTCGAAGACCTCCCGGGCCACCGGGACGAGCGCGGGGTGGGCGACCCACGTCCCGTCGTGCCCGGCTCGGGCCTCGCGCTCCTTGTCCGCCACGACGAACGCGATCGCCCGTTCGTTCGCGGCGGGGTCGTTCTTGATCGGGATCTGCGCCGCCATCCCTCCCATCGCGTGGGCTCCGCGACGATGGCAGGTCTGGACGAGCAGCCGGGAATAGGCGGACAGGAAGGGCGTGGTCATCGTCAGAAGGCGCCGATCCGGAAAGAGCACCCGCGGCTCGTCGCGATACTGCTTGATGAAGCTGAATAGGTAGTCCCAGCGCCCGCAGTTGAGGCCGGCCGAATGCTCGCGTAGCTCGTAGAGGATCTCGTCCATCTGGAACGCCGCGGGCAGCGTTTCGATGAGCACGGTCGCTCGCGTCGTGCCCGGCGGGATCCCGTAGCGCTCCTCCGCCGCCGTGAGCACGTCGTTCCAGAGCCGGGCTTCGAGATAGTGCTCGATCTTGGGGAGGTAGAAGTACGGGCGGGTGCCGCGCGAGAGCAGCTCGCGTGCATTGTGGTGGAAGAACAGGCCGAAATCGGCGAGGCTCGCGGAGATCGCGCGATCCCCGATCGTGAGGTGGCGCTCGGTGAGATGCCAGCCCCTCGGTCTCGCCATCAGCACGGCCGGATGGTCGGAAAGACGGTACTCCCGGCCGTCGGACGCCGTGAAATCGATGGTGCGACGGATCGCGTCCATGAGGTTCGCCTGGCCGAGGACGGTACCGGTCCAGGTCGGCGAGTGTGCGTCCTCGAAGTCCGCCATGTAGACCGACGCGCCAGAGTTGAGCGCGTTCACCACCATCTTTCGGTCGACGGGGCCGGTGATCTCGACCCGTCGGTCCCGCATCTCCTCCGGCGGAGGGGCCACCCGCCAGTCGCCCGATCTTACCCGGGCCGTCTCGGGCGGAAAATCGGGACGCGCGCCCGAATGGATCGCCGCGCGGAACGCCCCGCGCCGGGCCAGGAGATCGCTCCTCCGCGGCCCGAAGTCGCGGTCCAGCTCCCGAAGGAAATCGAGGGCTTCGCGCGTTAGGACCTCGGCGTCCCGGGGCCCCGCCGCACCCACGACGTGGATCCGATCCACCGCGGTCCGGCGCGCGTGGGCCCGCGTCATCGTCCCGCCGACCGGCCCCGATGAATCGTACCGCTTCGGCCCGCTGCTCGCTTCCCCTTCCCTCGAGTCCCCTTGTGCTGGCGGTTCAAGGACAGTCGCATTTGGTTCGTCGGCCGGAACCCGAGCCGGTGGTAGATCCCCCGACCGAGCTCGGTCGCGTGGAGCTCGACGCGGGGGAACCCAAGCTCTCGAGCCGTCTCGACGAGCGAGCGGACAATCGCTGTGCCGAGCCCGCGGCGCCGGAGTTCCGGCTCCGTGTAGACCGAAAGAATGTACGGAGTGTGGAGCTGAGGGAACATTGGCGTGGGATGGCGAGGCTGGAGCCACAGCAGACCGCTCGCTACCGTCCGTCCCTCCTGGTTCTCGGCGAGCACTCCGAAGAGGCGGCGTGCGCGGAACTCCTGGCCGAACCAGCGTAGGAACCTTCGCCGGTAGCTGCGTAGCACTCCGGGCGCGATGGGCTCGAGGTCAAGGAACATCGCCTCGCGCTGTCGGCCCGCCTCACGGGCATCGGTGAGGCTGATCGGTCGGAACCTGGTGCCCGCGGGTGCGCGGTTCCGGCTGCGAACTCCTCGGATCACCACGGGCCTCGAGAATCAAGAGGCGGGTTATAATGTGGTCCGGCCCGTGCCTCAGCCGCGCGGGCCCACGCCCCGGTCGGAGCCGACCGGGCCGCATGCGCGAGTTCGGAGATGCCGGGCGGTCCCAACGGACGCGATATAAGACGCTCCGGTTCCTACACCGCGGTGTCACAGGAACCCTCGCTCCTGCGAGCGTTCTCGATCCTGAGCCTCGCGGAGACCCGCCGCTACGTCCGCGAGTCCCACGCCCGGATGATGGCGGCGTTCTTCGCCATCCTGTACGCCCTCGGCTCGATGACGTTCGGCGGGATGCTCGTGCTCGCGCACGTCGAGGGCGGGTACACCACCGAAGTGATCTGGGGTAACGCGCTCGGCATCGGCGTCTGGAACTACCCGGGGTTGCTCGTCGTCGCGCCTTGGGGCTATCTCGAGCTCCCCTTCCTCGCGACGTGGTCCATGATCTTCGTCTCCGTCGGGGTGGGGATTGGAATCGCGGTGGCGATCCTGATCAGCGCGCGACTCATCCGTGACCGGCGCCGCGCGGGGGCCGCTTCGGGAACCGTCGGCTCCGTTGCCGGGCTGACCCCGGCGATGATCGCGCTCGTGACCCTGGGAGCGTGTTGCTCCACGACCGCAGCCGCGACCGCCGGGGTCGGTCTCGTGGCCCGAGCGAGCGGTTCGACGTTGAACAACCTCCTCGTCAACAACTGGTACCTCGACGTCTTTCAACTCACCGTCGTCTTCGTCGCACTGCTCGCGCAGGAACTCCTTCTCCGAGTGTACGGGGGCCTCTTCGGACTCGCGTCTCTCGGGAGGGAGGTCGAGAGCCCGACGACCGCCCCGTTCGGGGGGCGGGCGCTCGCGGGAGGAGCCCTCCGGGCCGGCCTTTTGCTAGCCGGCGTTACCTGGTTCCTCGCCGTCTTGGCAGAGTGGACGACCGTCTCCCCGGTGGGAGCGTCGGCGGCGCTCTGGTACCAATGGATCGTGCAGCACTTCTTCCTGGCTAGCCTCGCGATCGCAGTAGCCCTCTTTCCCGGCCCGTTCTCGCGGGCCGTCCTCCCGAAGGCTTCCTCGTTGGCGCTCTGGACGTTGCGCGCAACGGCACTCGTGGGGGGCCTCTCCCTGGCGACGTGGACGCCTCCCCTCGTCGCGCTCGGCGGAGCCCCTGGCCTCGTCAACGAGCTCTTTGGACTCTGGGGCCTATCGGCCGCGTGGGGCGCAGTGCTGCCCGTCTATCCGTGGGGGATCGCGCTCGCGGCGAGGTGGATCGCTCAGTACGTCTTGCTCGGTGGCTTTGCCGTCGCCCTCGCTCTTTCGCCTGCACGGGCTCTGCGTCCGATCTTGTGGAGCGCGTCTGCTGCGGCGCGATCCGAGCCCACTGAAGCCCCCATGCCGGTGCGATCGCCGGACGCACGAGCTACCGGCGACCTGACGGTCCCCGCCGACCGAACGGGTCACGCGTCCGCGGCGCCCACTGCGTCGGAGCCCTGAGCCTTCAACGGCGTCCCCCGGAGGCGGCTGCGCGGCTGCCCACCCCGCTCTCGTGCCAATCGCTCGAGCGACGGTCCTCGTCGCGACGGGCTCCGCTTAAGGGCCGCGAGCCCGACGGACCGACGCTCGGTTCCGAGCGATCTCGGGCCTTCGATCGAGGCTACGGGCCGACACGTTGATGGCCGGGTTCCGCTAGCCGACAGGCGGTCATGATTCCTAAAGGGTCCGCGGCCGTCGCCTTAGGAGCGGGCCTCGCCACGGTGCCTCTCCTGTTCGGAACGACGTTTCCCGGGTGCTCGTTCCTCATCGTTCCCATCTTCCTGCTGACGCTCCTGGTCGTGTACGAGGCCGACACCGGAGCCGCGTCCAACCGTTGGACGCTCCCTTCGCTACTCGTTATCGGCGGGGTTCTCGCGATCGTCTCCGTCCTCACCGGCATCCTGAACGGCCTTTCGGACGAGCCGTACAGCACGCCGGCGTACGCGGCGCTCGGCTGGGGGATGTACCTGCACCCGGTGTCCTTCAGCTATGCGCAGTATGGTCGCACGCTCTACCTTCAGTCGTACGACGTCTATCTCCCGCTCCTCACGTTCGTCCAGCTCCCGGGCGTCGACTACCGGTGGGTCTCGGTCCTTGCGTGGGAGGGAGCGATCTTCCTCGTGCGCAACGACCGCCGTGCCGTCGCCGGACTGTCGACCCCGTGGATCCCGTTGCTCGCGGCGAACGGTCAGAACGACTTCGTGCCGCTCTTCGCGCTGACCCTCGCTCTCGCGCTACCGGCCGTCGGCCGGTGGCGCTGGCCGGCCGAAGCGTTCGCTCTTGCGCTCAAGCAGACGGCGAACGTCGTGGTCGTCGGATACCATCTCGCGCGCCGGGAGTGGCTGCGCGCGGCCGCGGCCGTCGTCATCACCGCCGCTGTGCTCGCCCCGTTCTTCTTCCTAGGCCCCGCGTCCGTCTGGTGCCACGTGATCGTCGGCAACTCGGGGACGAGTTGCACCGCGCAACCGTGGACTTTCTTCGTATTCAAGCGAAACTACTGGCTCTATCCCACGTGGGCCGCGGTCGTGTTCTACGCCCCGATCCGCGAACGACTGCGACGGTGGATGCACGGAGCTCCCTCCGGGGACGCTCCGGCGGACCCCTAGTCGCGTCCGCCGAGTCTCGCGGCCGAACGCCGGGAACCGGCTACCGGCTTTTCCGTTTGGTGTGGCGTTCCGATTTCGATGGCGCCGCCATCGTATCGTCCTGCCGGGCGCTGAGCTCGTACGATGCTTCGCTCGCTCGCTTCAGCGTCGCGCCATCGCGATCGCACGTCGGATGGGCTGGCGCTGGATCGATTACGTAGCCTCCCCCGCACACCGGGCACTCGTAGTAGGGCATGGGTCTCGCCGGATCGGTAGCGCGAGCGGCCTTAACTTCACGCCCCACACCTTCGCCCGCGAACCGGTGCCCTCACGATGTCCCGAGAGGACAGCTACTCCTACCCCGCCCCGTGGCGCCGAAGGCATCCGGCCCCGGGACCCCTAGCGAGCCGACCGAAGATTCTTGACCGTGCGAGCCATGACGCGACTGTGTCCTCCGAAGGTTCGCCGCCCAAGACGTACATTTCGGACCTGCGACCCGCCCGCTACGCGACGATCGAGGCGGAGGTGGCGAAGCTCGAGCCCGTCCGTGAGGTTGAGGCGCGCGAGGGAGGCGCTCGAAAGGTCCGCAACGGCGTCCTCCGGGACGGTACCGGCGAGATCTCGTTCGTTCTCTGGGGGGACGAGGTAGAGCTCGTCGCGGAGGGCGACCGGGTACGTCTGGTCGACGGCTGGGTCAAAGACTATCGGGGGAAGCCCGAGGTATCGCTCGGGCGACGAGGGAAGGTCGAGAAACTATGACGGCGAGGAAGCGGGAGAGCGAGCGCCGACGACCGATGTGCGCCTGTTGCATGTGTCCGGGCGGCTGCTGCCGGTGCTGCGCGTGCTGCTCGGTCGGCGTCCCGTGCTGCGCGACGTGTCCGACGACGGGAAGCCGATGACGTTGAGCGGTTCGTAGGTTCGCAAGTTCCGGTGGTCGATGGCGAAAGGCTCACCATCCCGCGTCTACGAGATCCGAACGAGGTTCCGCGCTCCGTTGCCGTTTGTCTTCGCTTGGTGCACGGATTATTCGGCGAACGACCCGCGCCTCGAGGAGGAGCGGTACACCCGTCGCATCGTCC
>JASHQN010000086.1 GCA_030039135.1 Thermoplasmata archaeon
ACGTCAGAAAATCGGGTCGGATATACCGCCCGTATAGGTGCGCGCACATGCGCATCAAAATGGGTTTTCTGTCAACGGGGTTCTGTGCCGGTCGGTTCGTTGTTTTTCGAGGTGAGAGGGCGGAAAAGAGATGCCTTGCGCATGCGATGGATGACCCGTACATCATCCACATCGTATCGCGTCTGCATCCACGGATCCGCGATGTTGGAGTAGCCCCGCACCTCCCAGAACCCGGGCTCGTCGTCCCGGACGAACTTCAACCCCCGTAACCACTTCGCAGACTTGTAAAAGTATCGCTTGGGCACGAGCATGCGGACCGGGCCCCCATGCTCCGTGGGTAGCGGCGCCCCGTCCACGGTGTGCGCGAGCAGCACGTCGGAATCGTCGAGCGCCTCGATCGGGAGGGAGGTCGTGAACCCTTGCTCGCACTCCATCACGACGAACCGGACCGTCGGCCGTGGGTGGGCCGCCTCCCGGATCGCGTGGAAGGGGGTTCCCTTCCAGTGCATCCCGATTTTGGACCAAGAGGTCACGCAGTGGATGTCGCAGGTGATCTCGACCTGGGGCAGGGCGAGGAGCTCAGCGTACGAGAGGGTCCGAGGGCTCTCGACCTCGCCATGGATTGATAGGGTCCAGTTCTCGGGGGTCAGCCCCTCGGGCACACTGCCCGCGTGCAGAACCGGCCAGCCCTTCGTTAGGATCTGACCCGGGGGCAGGCCGGCGGTCATCGTTGCGTTCCGCCCCAGCGCGAGCTCGAACGCGCGCCTGAGCCCCTCAGCTACGGCCCCGCCGCGGCCGGACCTTTCGGATCTCTACCTGGTCGCCCGTCCAATCGAACGCGAGACGAGTCCGAGGCTGCCAGTGCCGCCGTCGGTCCCAGAGCGCTCCGGCCAGCATCGGGAGGCCAACGGACGCTTCGATATGCGCCATCCCCCGGGTCGCGGTGGCGGAGATCTTCCCCCACGATTGTGCTTCGTCAAGCGTGCTTCCCGATAGCCCACCCCAGTTCGGAACGTCGGTGGTGAGCTGGAGAGCGTAGTAATGCCCCTCACCCTCGCGTCCGAAGGCATAGTTCGCCATGACGATCCCGTCGTTGATCCAGTTCTTGGGCGTGCCTCCTCCGATGTACACCACCGCGGTGCGCGGAGAGTGCGCCAGGATCTGGACCAGTTCGTAGTTGTCCCGTACGGCGTCGAGGATGAACCGGTCCTTTCTCCGCCGGTTCGCCTGGTAGTAGAGCGTGAGCCCGATCCCGATCGAGCTGTCGATAAGTGCTGGAGAGAAGACCGGCACGCCGCGGCGTGATGCGGTCGCCAGGATCGACTCGGGGTCGGGGAACTGCGCCCCAAGGAAATGGAGGAACTCCCGCGAGGAAGCCGGGCGGCGGGGAAAGCGGTCCGTGATCCGGCCGATGGTCCGGTCGGTGTCTTCGAACTTGAGCTCGTCAACGTAGGTGTCGTAGATCCGGTCCAGGTAGAGCCCCCGCAGCCGGACATCGTCGGCGGTCGGCGTCCCGATCCAGTGTCGCCCGCCGACCGACTGATAAAGGTCCTGGTACACGACCGCGCCGGTCGTCACCACGACGTCGACCAATCCCCAATCGATGAGGTCCCGGAGCACCTTACGGAGTCCCGCGGCAATGAGGGGCCCGGCGAGCCCGATCAGGATCGTCGGTCGCTTCGGGTCGCTGAGGGCGTTCTCCCAGACCTCGAGGCAACGGGCCAGGTTCCGGGCTTGGATCGAGGTCGAGCGGAACTGGGTCAGGAGATCGCCGAGCCCCCGGACCCGTCGGACATCGACCGGTACGACGGAACGTTTCAGGTACTCTCGGCGTCGCGAAGTGATCGAGGCGGGCACAACGGCGCGACGCACGGCGCGCTTTTAACCGCTCGGAAGACGTTTCCGCGCCGACGGGCCATCGTTAAATCCCGGGACGTCAGCATCGTCCCTAGGGGTCCGGGTGTCTCCCACACCGTCGCCAGTGCTACGGGCGCTGGAAGGACTGTCCGACTACGCCGGGCGGACCGTCGTGATTTCGGGCCCGCCGATGAGCGGCAAGTCGGCGATGTTGGCGGAGATTCGGGCGACACTCGCCGAGCGCTCGGCCCGCATCGTCGAGCTCCGAGGCAGCTACCGGGCCCGATCGATCCCGTACGGTGCGCTCGACGGCCTCTCTCAGGGCTTCGCCACAATGAACGGAGAGGGGAGCCCCAGCGGCGACCTCGACACGCCGGACCTCGGCTCGGTCCCCGATGTGCCGATGGCCCCGATCCCCTATCTCGCGGACCGCCTTCCGTCGAGCCGGCGGAGTCGGGCGGATCGAGGACGCACGACGTTCCTCGGCCAGCCGGTCCGAAGTCGATCCGCCAACGAGGGCGACCCCGAGGCATACTGGCAGCAGCTCCTGCCGCAGTTCCGCGCGCCGGACTACCGAAGCGTCGCGCTCCTGATCGAGGACGGGGCGCTCTTCGATCCCGACAGCCGGGAGTTCGTCGTCGCGCTGTCGCGAAAGGCTCGCCTCCGGCCCCTCCTCATCGTCTGCGCGCTCGACACGTCGGTACCGGGCTACATGTCCTGGGAGGATTCGTTCCTGGGCCGCGGTGACGTCGACTGGGTGCGACTTCCCCAGTCCGCGCCCGACGCTCGCGAGGCGCACCGACTCAAGGGGATCTTCGACGACCTACCGTCCGTGAGCCAGCGCATGGTCGGCTACGTGGCCCTGCTGGGCGGGAATGTGGGCGAGGTGGTGCTCTCTCGCGTTGCCCGGCTGAGCTACACCCAGCTCGCCGAGGCCCTTCTCCCGGCGACCGGCGTCGGACTGATCAAGGTCCAGGACGGCAAGGTCCTCATCCCGCACCTCGCGTGGATCTCGCTGACCGCCGACCTCATTCCGGGCAAGCAGCTCAGCGAGATGCACCTCGAGATCGCGAACGCCCTCGCAGCGCTGTCGCCGGAGCCGTCGTTGGCCCGGCGCATCGAGGTCGCGCGGCACTACCTCGCATGGTTTCCCGGGCCGATGGCGCTGAAGCACCTGCTCGAGGCCGGAGAGCTTAGCCTCCACCTCCTCGCCTACGACTCCGCGGAGGAGCTCTTCGCCGAGGCGATCGGATGCCTGCCGGCACTGCCCGCGGGAGAGCGCGGGTCGGCGGAGGCCGAGCTCCGTCTCCTGCACGCCCAATCGTTGTTCTGTGCGGGACGGCCGGCCGAGGCGGAGGCCCAGATGACCGAGGGCTTCGCCCGCGCGCTGCAGGCCAAGGTCTCGGCCGATGTCGTGGCAGAGTGGATGGAAGCGCTCGTCCTCATCATGCGCGTCGTCGGCCCGCGTCCTTCGCTCGTCCAATCGCTCATGGAGCTCGCCGATCGGGCGCACGACGCCCGCATGCTCGAGATCGAGATCCTCGTCCAGTCGCTGCTCGCGGAATTCTACTGGGAGAGGACCCAGGACGAGAAGTCCCGCGAGGAGTCCCGCCGCTCGGGCGCTCTCGCGCAGACACTCCCCCCGGGACACCTCCAAGCGACCGCGCTGGTCTCGGTCGGTCTCGCCCGTATCGAAGGGACGGCCGAGGAACAGGAGCTCGCCGGCCGGTTCCTGCGGACCGCGCGCACGCTCCTCGGCCGGGCCCGGCGATGGGAGTTCGACCACCTCGTGGGGGACCTCGAGGCGCGTCTGCTCGAGGCACAGGGGGACTGGGCGAAGGCTCTGCAGCAGCGCGAGCAGGCCGTCGCGAGCCTGCAGCGACAGCGACTACCGAACGTGGAGATCTACCACCAGCTCGCGATCGCGGCCATCCTCTTCGACCACCGCAACGCGAAAGGGGTCGAGGCGGCACTCGAGCGGGCCCGCGCGATCGCCGAGAACCTGCATCTGCTGCCGCCGTCGCCGTGCCTGCTGCGCCTCCTCCTCCTCGAGGGTCGGTACCGCGCGCTCAACGGGGAGACCGGGGCCGCGCGAGACCGCTGGGAGGCGATCGTCGAGTCGCCGACGGGGGAGATGCTCCCCCGCGTGAGGGCAGAGACGCTCGTGCGTCTCGCGCTCTTGGAGTACACGAACGGCCGGACCGAAGTCGCCGACTCGTACGTCGCACTCGTCGGCAACCCCGAAGTTCGGCGAGGACTCCCGCCGGGCTGGGCTGCGATGATGGGTAACCTCGCAGCGATCGCCAACGCGAGCCACCACGGCGGGGACGTTCTGCCTCCCGCGCGACCGTCAACCGGTCGTCGCGACGGCCAGAGCCGAGAACGCGCTCGGCGCTAGCCCATAGGCGATCGTCAACGCCCCCACGATCAGCAAGACGGCCACCACGATCCGGTGGAGCAGCGCGGGCTCGACGCGAAGTCCTATCCGTCGGCCCAGCCAGGCGTCCCACGCGGCGACGATCGATAGCGAGGACGCTCCCGCGAGGAACACGGTGAGCCAACCCCACGCCGGTACGAAAAGGACCTCGAGGATCATCGTCGTGTCGCCCATCTCGAGGGCGAGGACGGTCCCGAAGGCGGCCAGGAAGGCGGTCCGGCGGGTCGATTCGGCCACGCCTTCCTCTTCGGGTCCGCGGTACCAGAGCCACAACGCGTAGCCGATGAGGCACGCGCCCGCTCCGATCCGCAGGAGGCCGATGCGGCCCGAACCGAGGACGGCCACGAGCGCCGCGCCGACCGAGACGGCGATCGCGCTCGAGGCGACGAAGGCGGCCGCACCCCCGGCGAAGGTGGGACCGACGGGACGGCGGGAGGCGAGCGCGATCAGTGCGAAGCTGGTCCGGTCGACGACCTCGAACCCTCCGACGACGGCGAAGACGACAACGAATCCGCCGAGGGCTGCGAGATCCACGGCCGCGCGGTTCGCCTCAAGCGAGGTGGCGGAGGAAGTCCTCGACCCGCCGCTCGCAGAAGACGCAGGTGAGGACGACGGGCCGGCGCTGCGTCACTTCGAACTCGCTCTCGATCGGCTCGGACTGGTTGGTGATGCAGTTCAGGTTCGGGCACCTCAGGACGCCCACGATCCGCTCGGGGAGATCGACGGGCCGCTTCTCTCGCACCTTGTAGTCTCGAATGATGGAGATCGTCGCCGTAGGCGCGATGAGAGCGATCGCGTTCACTTTCCGAGGCGAGAGCTCCATGTTCTCCACCTTGACGATGTCCTTCCACCCGAGCTTGCCCGACCGCACGTGCAGCGCGACGCTGACGGTCGAGTCCTTGTCGAGCGTTTGCACGCCCACGATCCGCAGCACCTCGAGGGCGAGCCCGTTGGTGATGTGGTCGATCACGGTGCCGTTCTTGATCGGGGTGATCTTCAGCTCGCGCACGCCCGTCTCACTCCGCCTTGCGCCGCTTGGGCGAGCCGAGGATCGCGTTGAGCAGGGCCATCCGTACGGGAACGGCGAGGAACGCCTGCCGGAAGTATGCCGCGTGCGGGGTCGAATCGACCTCGGGGGCGATCTCGCCCGCTCGCGGAAGGGGGTGGAGCACGATCAGGCGCGGCTTCGCTCCCACGAGCACCGCGTTGTCGATCCGGTAGGACCCGGCGACCTTCTGGTACTCGCTCTCGTCCGGGAACCGTTCACGCTGGATGCGGGTGACGTAGAGTACGTCCGCGTCTCGGATCGCCCGGTGGAGCTGGTCTTCCTCCACGAGCTTGACGCCCATGTGTTCGAGCTGGTCGCGGACCTCGTCGGGCAGCCGAAGGGTGGGCGGCGACGAGAGGACAAGCTCGGAACCGAAGAGCGCGAGCGCGTACGCGAGCGAGTGGACCGTGCGGCCGTACTTCAGATCCCCGAGGAGGACGACTCGAAGTCCCGAAAGCGTCCCGAACGCCTCCTCCATCGTCGCGAGGTCGAGCAGCGTCTGGGTCGGGTGCTGTCCCGCGCCGTCCCCCGCGTTGATGACCGGTTTGTCCGAGGCTCGGCCGGCGAGCCGGGCCGAGCCTTCGTTCGGGTGGCGAAGAACGATCGCGTCGGCGTACGCGTTCAGCATCCGGATCGTGTCGTTGAGGCTCTCGCCCTTACGGACCGAGGACGAGCCCGGGTCGGCGATGGTGATGCAGTGACCGCCGAGCCGGTGCACGGCGGACTCGAACGAGAGCCGGGTCCGCGTCGAGGGCTCGAAGAACGCCATGGCGACGATCTTGTCCTCGAGCGGATGGGTGACTTTCTTGCCCTCCGCGTACGGGATCATCCGTCGCGCGTCCGCGACGAGGGTCTCGATCTCGTCGCGCGAGAGATCGCGGATCGAGATCACGTCGCGCCCGTGGAGCGTCACCGGCCCGGCGAGAGGGTCCTTTCCTTAAGACCTTCGCGCGTTGGGCTCGGCCGTGCCACCTCCGTCGACGTGGTCGTGGTCCACCCGGGGGGCGTTTTTGCTGCTCGTCCTCGTCTGGGGACTCAACTACCCGTTCGTCAACCTCGGTCTCGAATTCGCCTCTCCCCTTTGGCTCGCGACGCTCCGCGCGGGGCTCGGCGCGCTCACGACCCTCGCTGTCGTCACCGCGCAGCGTTCGTGGGGGACCCTCGGGCCCGCGGGACGGCGCGACGCGCTGCTCCTGGGCCTTCCGAACACGGCAGTCTTCTTCGGCCTCTGGTTCTGGGCCGCGCAATCCGTTACCCCGGGGATCGCCGCCGTCATGATCTATACCTTCCCGCTCTGGGTCGCTGTACTCTCCCTCCCGGTGCTCGGCTACCACCTCGCGGCTGTCCAATGGGGCTCGGTCGCCGTCGGATTCGTCGGGGTGGCCCTGATCTCGCAGGTCGGCATCGCCGGGAAGACGGTCGTGTCGCTCCCGGCCGCGAGTGCCTTACTCGCCGCGGCCGTTGCCTGGGCCCTGGGCACCGTCGTCTTTCAGCGACGGTTCCAGCGTACCGAGATGATGGAGGCGAACGCCTACCAACTCGTCGGGGGGACCGTCGGGCTCATCGTGGCGACCGCGATCCTTGCTCCGCTGCCAGTGCCGGTCGCGTCGACCGATTTGTTCGCCTCGCTCGTCTGGATCGGGATCCTTGGGACCGCCCTCGCTTATGTGATCTGGTTCACCCTTCTCGGTCGAACCCCCGCAGCGACGCTGAGTGCGTACCTCTTCTTGGTGCCCGTCGTCGCGCTCGCAGCATCGGCGGTTTTCTTTGGAGAGCGACTGACCCTTCTTCAGCTTGTGGGCGTTGCGCTCGTCCTCGCGAGCATCTTCGGGATCGCTCGGGCTCAGGGCGGCTCGACTCCATCGGGCGACGACCGCCGATGACGTCCCGGCCCACACGTGAATTCGCATCCGCGGCCGATTTAGGTCCCCGCCGACATGGCCCCGCGTGACCGATCACTCGGCCCGGCCCCGGACCCCCCAGCGCGCTTCTGCCCGTCGCGTGGATGCGGCGCTGGCGGCCCTTGGTCTCGTGGATCGGGTGCGGGAGCTGCCCTCGTCGACCCGCACGGCCGCTGAGGCGGCCGACGCGGTCGGTTGCGAGGTCCGCCAGATTGTGAAGTCCCTAGTGTTCCGTAAAGAGGGCTCGGGCGAGCCCGTGCTCCTCCTCGTGAGCGGAGCTCACCGGGTCGACCTCGAGTGGGCCGGTCGCTGGCTAGGCGCTGAGATACGGCAAGCCGATGCGGAGTACGTCCGGTCCGTAGCAGGGTACGCGATCGGAGGAGTTCCGCCGATCGGTCATGCCGGCGAGCTGCCCACGTACATCGACTACGACCTCCTCGAGCTCCGCGAGGTCTGGGCCGCCGCCGGAACACCGAACGCTATCTGTCGGCTCACCTCGACGGAACTCCTCGAGGCGACGAAGGGGCGGCCCATGCCCATGGACACCCTTCGGCCCGCCATGGACCCCTCCGACCGATGGATCACGTTCGATTGCTACGGGACGCTCGTCGACTGGCGCTCGGGTCTTCTCGCCGCCGTCGACCGCGCGGCGGGCTCAGTCCCGGCTTCTCTTCGGCTCGAGCTCTTCTCGGCCTACCTGACGGAGGAACAGCGGATCGAGGACGGGGCCTACAGGACATACCGCGAGGTCATGGCAGAGGCTCTCGTCGCGGCCGCCCGGCACGTAGGGGTAACGATCTCCGAGGGGGGGATCGTTGATTCGATCCCCGACTGGCCGTTGTTCGCCGACACCCTCCCAGCGCTTTCGGACCTCGTCCAGAGCGGCGCGCGTCTCGGGATCCTCTCGAACATCGACCACGACCTCATCGAGCGGACGATTGCTCGACATGGGCTTCCGATCGATTTGGTCGTGACCGCGGAAGAAGTGCGGTCGTACAAACCGGCGCTCGCCCACTGGATTCGGTTCCTCCGGCACACCGGCGCCCGGCCCGAAGCAACGTGGCACGTCGCCGGCGGTTACCACTACGACATGCCACCGGCGGCTCACCTCGGTTTTCGAACCGCCTACGTGGCACGTTATCCCGGACCTGCCCCCGGACCGGAGGCCCACGTCACCGTGAGCAGTCTGCAAGAGTTTGTCGACGGCCTGTCTAAGGCGGCGGAGTAGAGCCGATACAGAAAGAGTTCGTCGAGCCGACCCGAGCCGTGACCGTCGCCGTCGGAAGGCGGGAGCCACCGAAGGGTCTTCTCGAGCGGCGTCGTCCTCCTCGAACCGGCTGCCGGGCTTCCCCGCAGGAGCATGGCGGGGTCGTTCTTGGTGAAGTCCGACCAAGTGTCCTCCGCCGAAGGAACTCAAGAGGGACTCTGCGCGCCCATCTCTACCATCGGCGCAGAGTCAGCGGACGGGCCGACCGAGGAACGGCGCAACCAATGGCGGCGGCCGCGTCTCGAAAATGCTCGACCGGGGTACGGAGGCCGCCTCGCCTTCCCCCACTTCCGTCGCAGTCGACGACACGACCGCGATTAGAGCAAGGAGCGTGTGAGCCCGACGCGCGTCGTGAGCCGGTCGGAACCCGCCCACTACAACTGCGGGCCAGCGGGCCGCTCCTCCTCGCTCGGGTCCCTCCTCCGAAGATCGTGGTAACAGACTCTACAGCGCCTGGGGCTCGGGAGCAGGTCCTTGGGGAGGCAGGGGCAAGCGCACTCCGTCGGATTTCCGCCCTCCTCGTCGGTACTACCGGTCGAAGTACACCACTGGCACATGAGTCGGAGGACGCCTTGGGCACGATAACTGCATCGTCGCGGCCCCGGGCTTGCCGCGGAACGCGCGCGGCCGATCGTGAGACGCGGCTGTCGCGCTCACGACATGAGAAGAGTTGTTCCCGAAATGAACGATGGCTCGCTACGCTACCTTGCTGAGAGTTCTAGTCATAGACCTATCCACGGCCGGCAGCTCGGGGGATCGAGTGGTGAGTGCGCTTGCAACGCTCGAGTCCGATAGTCGAGCGTGTACGATCTGCCGGATGGTCCCATTCAGAGGAGAGGGGTAGAATAGTGACCGGAAACCTGGACGGTTGTCTCGGGAGAGGAGCTCGTCGGGAGGGTTGCGGTAAGCGTGTACGGGGGGTTCCCAGCGGTGAAGCTGAAGGAGCCGTAGTTCGAATCGGTCGAGTAGATCACATCTCGGCCAGCGTCCGCGATCTGAAAGACCACGGATTCCCCGTTGGTGGTGGTGAACGTTCCGTGCACCTGGCTACCGGGGGGCAGGTTGATCGTTACACCGACCGGCGTCCCATAGGTCGCGGTAAGTCCTGCAGAAAACGGTGTCGACACCGGGATCGTGTAGAGGAGAATCACCGCGATGACGAGAACCGCCGCAACCACCGCGACAACGGCCGTTATCCTGCGCACGTCGGTTCGCAGCCCGGTGGCGCGCTGAGCCTCTGCGCTCGAGGTCGTCGGGGGTTCCACCGGATTCATGGCGCTGGGCTCCACTTTCCTGCCGCCAAGCGATCGGATGCCATCCGAGCGGGCATATGACGCCAGTCTAGACCTAGCCGATGTACCCTTCTGCGGTGCCGCGGTGTCTGGTCGACATAACCCCGCGACCGACGAGCGCTCCCGAGACCACGGGGTTTCCGGCCCGGAAACGAGCGTTCCCGGGCCGGCGGCACGTCACGGCATGCGACGTGCCGGCCAGGTCGTGGTAGTAAGCCCCATTCTGGTTCAGGCAGCATTCGACTGCGCGCTCTCCTCGACGGTCGCGGGAACCGCTCATCCCGTCGGTCAGGGCTTGCTTCCGGGGAGACGGCCGTTTCACCAAATCCCGGCGGAACCTCCGGTGCGACACCCTCACCGTACCGCCGGACTGTGTCGTTGCTGCTCCGTAGCTCGGACTCTCGCCCGTCGGGCTCCCGCCCGACCCCGTGTTCCCCGAAGTGGGGACTTTCCTCAGCGGCCGGCCGTCGCCGGCACGGTCCACCGTCAGCTGCCCTCCACCTCCTGGCGAGCAGAGTAGGTGAGGAGGGCTCCTAAAGCCGCCCCCTGGGGCTCGGCAAGGCGGAAAAGCGGCGACGGAGTCGCCTCCGCGTGCCCGGGACGCCCCTTGCGCGCCGCGCGCCGGCTCGCGGGACTCCGCCCACGGGTCCCATCATCGCGCCCTCTCTTCTTCTGCGTCGGGGCCACGTCTGCCTTCCGGGAGCCGAAGGTCCGGTCGTCGCCCGCCGAGGCTCGGGTCAGGGATACGACGTCTTCGATGTGCTGGACCAGCTGAGCCCGCACTACCCGTTCCTCTATCTGGTGGACCTCGACGGACTTGAGCGGAACGACCCTCAGCTCGAGTACATCCAGGAACTTTCTCGGGACATGCCGCTCTGGGTCGATTCCGGGGTCCGGCAAGCCGATCAGGCAATCGATGTCATCGTAGCGGGCGCGCAGAAGGCGGTGCTGTCGAGCGCGTACCTGCGCGGCCCGAAGGAGCTACGGCGGGCGTGGCGTCTCACGACGGAGCTCGTGTTCGAGATCGAGACCGTCCAGGGTCGGACGGAACCCGTGGACGAAAGCTGGGGCTCGGCGGACCCCGCTGCGCTGGCCCGGGTGGCGAGGGAGGTCGGGATCGGCTCGGTCGTGCTCTCGGCGAGGGGAGAAGAGGTGGACTGGACCATGGTCGGGGCGCTCGCCCAGGGTGGACCCACCTGGGTCGATGGCTCCTTTTCGCCACGGGATGCCCTCCAACTCGCGACGGCGCACGCGGCCGGAGGCATATTCCACCTGGACGAGGTACTCGCGAACATGGACAAGCCCTGAGCCCTCCCGAAACGGCGAGATCGTTGCCGGCTCCGACGCGCAATGATGAGAACCAGAACCAGCTGAAGCATGATGAATGATGGGCGAGCTGAGCGCGTCCTTCGGGCGGGCCGGATTTCGGCGCGAGTACGTAGGTCCAGAGGGCTGGCGATGGCGGCCGACGGCACATGGTGCGGGCGGGTGTTCGCAACGCTCGTGCACGAGGAGAGGAAAGCTGGGGCCTCGCTCGATCGGCCGCGCGCCGGGGCCGCCCCCCCATTCGCGGGGCGACGAGGCTCGTGAGGTGCGACGGGCTCTTGCGGGCCGGCCGCGGCTTCCGACGGCGGGGAGTTGGGACCTAGCCCTGCGCGAGCCGAAGTATCGCGGCGGCCGATCGCTCTACGTCGGCCTCGGAGGTCGCCCAAGAGCTGACGCTGATGCGCATGGCGGGGACGCCGTGCCAGACGGTTCCCCCACACCAGCAGGTCCCGTCCCGTTGCACCAAGTCGATGACTCGCCGGGTCTTTTCCTCGGATCCGAACGAGACCAAGACCTGGTTCAGTACGACGTCGTTGAGGATCTCCGCTCCTCCATCGCGTAGGCGGGCGGCGAATCGCTCGGCGAGACGGCAGCACCTCTCGACCAGGTCCGCCACGCCCCTTCGGCCCAGGTGACGGAGCGCCGCCCAGGTGTCGACGGCTCGCGCCCTTCGCGACATCTCGGGAGTGTAGTTCATCGGATCGGCTCGACCGTCCGCGGCCAGGTACGCGGCGGGTTCGCCCGACATCGCGGCCCGCAGATGCGCAGGATCGCGCACGAACGCCATCCCGCTGTCGTACGGGACGTTCAACCATTTGTGCCCGTCCAGCGCCCACGAATCCGCTTCGTTCGCGCCGGCCGCGAGATGGGCGCGGCCGGGCGCTGCGTTCGCCCACAGGCCGAACGCGCCGTCGATGTGAACCCAGGCGCCGGCACGATGGGCAAATTCACAAAGTTCGTGCGCCGGATCGAAGGAGCCGGTGTTGACGTTCCCGGACTGGATGCAGACGATCGCCGGACCTCGCAGTTCCGGAAGCTTCTCGGCCCTCATTCTCCCCTGATCGTCGGTCGGCACGCGGAGAACGCGGCCCCGCCCTAGCCCGAGGAGCGACAGCGCTCTCAGGACCGATATGTGAACCTCCTCCCCGACGACGACGGTGACCGAGGGGGCGCCGCCGAGCCCCTCGACTTCTACGTTCCATCCTGCGTCCGCGAGCACGGCGTGACGGGCCGCCGCGAGGGCGGTGACGTTCGCCAGGGTGTCGCCCGTCACGAAGGCGCCTCTTGCCCCGGCGGGGAGATGCAGGAGGTCGCGGACCCACTCCAGCGCCACTGCCTCGAGCTTGACCGCCGCAGGGGACATGACCTCCAACGCGCCGTTCTGGTTCCACGCGCTCGCGAGCCAGTTGGCGGCGACCGCGGTCGGAAGTCCGCTCCCGATCACGAACCCGAAGTACCTCCCTCCTGCGGTCGCAACGGTGGCGGGAGACCCCACCTCGTCCAGCGCTGCGATCACCTCGGAGGGGGCTTCTCCTGCGTCGGGCAACGGTCCGCCCAGCTCGGCCAGACGATCGACGGCTTCGGTTGATGGAACCACCCCTCGATCGCTCAGCCCTTTCAGGTAACGGTCGGCGCGAGCTGCGGTATCCGCGAAGAGATTCTCCATGCGCGTCGCTCCCGGTTTCCGTGCAGGGGGCCATCGAATTTAGCTCGGCGTGCGACGGGAGCCTCCCGACTCGCCCTCGCTCCCATCAGAAGGGGCCACACCTGCCGGTTCCGCTGGTCGAACGAGCCGGGATCGTCTCGGGCTCCCTGAAGGGGAGGCGTGCCGCTTCACCGCCGTCGTCGCGCCGACCGGCGCAGGCCTTAAGCGCCGTGCTCCGTGGCAGCCCTCCGAGGAGCGGTCGTGCACGAAACGGCGACGATCACGGTCGCGTTGCCCGATGGCTCGCGACGGTCGGTCCCGAGAGGCCAGCGGGTCGCGGAGGTCCTGGACGATTGGGCCCCGCTACGATTCGCTCAGTTCCTCGCCGCACTCGTTGACGGAACTCCGGTCGATCTCAGCCACCAGCTCGATCACGACGCTGCGCTCGCCCCGTTGACGTTCCAGGACCGGGCCGG
>JASHQN010000087.1 GCA_030039135.1 Thermoplasmata archaeon
GCTCATCGACGGGCGCGATGCGGTCTTCTTCAACTACACGGGTCACTCCGCTTCCGGGACGTTTGCGGGGAGCGTCGACTACGCCATCTTCAACTCCCTCGCCACGAACGGGGTCGCGGCCAGCACCCCGGCCCCGGCCTACGTGGCGAACGGGTTCTCCTACAATCCGCGCGGTCTCCCCGACGACTTCGAGGCGACTCTCGGAGGACCAGGGGGAGGCGCCAACTTCGACCTGCTCTACAGCGACTCGACCTACCTGACGCTCGAGTTCTACAACGCGAGCCTGGACGCGTACGAGGCCGTGCCGTCCGCGTTCAACATGGGCGGGGACACTGGTGAGACGTCCTACGGTGTCAACGACGCCTGGGCCGCGTGGACGGGGGCCGAGGCCTGCGCCTACTGCGCGGAGCTGAACGCTGGCCCCTCGTTCTCCTACGGGCTCTGGAACATCAGCCCGGCGGCGGCCGAGACCGACTGGGCCGCCCAGACTCGTCTCGTCTACACCACCCAGACCGCCGACGCGTTCGTCTTCGTCGCGCGGGGGTCGGTCTTCACTTCGTGGACCACGACCAACTGGTCGCTGTTCCAGTGGGCCGCCGCGGACTTCGCGCCCGCCGGCCTCTACACGTCCGCCACGCTGGGCGGGATCGTGATGCCGGCCGGCACGTATACCTTCGTCCTGCTGGAGGCGAACTTCGACCCGTACGAGTTCACGGAGGACTCCGCGACGTGTACCCCCAACCCGTGCGGCACTCACGGGTTCACGCTCGCTGCCGACACCACCGTGGGGGTCTATGCCCCGCTATGGGCTCTCACTTCCTCGACGCTCGCCGAGGTCACGAGCGGCACCGACGGCTACGGCTACCACCTCCTCGTGAACGACGAGTTCGGCCCGCTCGGTAGCGTGCCCTGCGGGTCGAGCTTCGGGTGCGCGGATTTCCCCTGGTTCGGGACCACGAACGACTACCTGTATCCGGCGTTCCTCGGACTCTGGCTCAACGACGTCAGCGACGTCGACATCGCGAGCCCGCCGAACTTCGCCGTTGCCTTCGCGGGTACGGGGCTCGAGGTCGCGCAGCGCTTCGGGACCCCGACCTCGAACGACCTCCAGCTCCTCATCAACGACTCGACCGACGTGAAGATCGTCGGGGGAACGATCAGCGGCTGGTGGCTGGCCGCGGCGTACTTCGGCCCCAGCCAGTCGGCGGCAGCGCTCACGCTGTGGAACACGACCGACGCCGAGATCGAAGGGATCTCGTTCCAGGTCGGCGGGATCGGGGCGTTCCTCTATGGCGGGACCGACAACACGATCTCGGGGAGCACCTTCGTCACGTCCTTCCCGACCTCGCCGGACCCGTACGCCACCGTTGGGGCTTACTACGGCGCGACCGGTCTGGTCGAGGCCGACTTCGGCGACGCGTATGCCTACGGCGCGGACGGAGCGGGCTGCAGCTACTGCGACGTGATCTCGAACAACATCTTCGATACGTTCGTCACGGCGACCCAGCTCCCCTTCGACCCGTACACGGGATTCTCGGCGATCAAGCCGATGAGCTCCGCGTGGAACGTCCCGTTCGAGGCGGGCGAGACGAACATCGTGGGCGGGGACTACCTCGGCGGGAACTACTGGTGGGACTACGGAACCTACTGGAACCCCTACAACATCGTCCCGGACGAGGAGCTCAATCCGATCGTCTACTACGAGTTCGAGATGGAGCACGCCCCGGCGACGTACATCTGCTACTCGGTGACAGAGTACTGCGACTACGGCGGCGGGGACTTCTATCCACTCACCCTCTCGCCCGTCTACCGGATCACCTTCCAGGAAGTGGGACTTCCGCTCGGTACGGAAGCCGAACCCGCAAAGTGGGGTGTGGCGATCTACGAAACGTATACCGGCAGCTCGTCCGAGATCAACGAGGATTGGTCCGGGTACGTACTCAACGAGACGACCGTCCCAGGGACGGTGACCCTCAACGAGACGGCCGGTTCCTGGACCTACTACCCGTACTCTGGGAACGGCGACTACGCCGCGCCCGATGGCACCGCGACGCTCGTCAACGGCGCGATCGTCGTGACGATCGACTTCGTCGCGGCCTACGAGCTAACCTTGGTCGAGGAAGGGCTCCCCTCAGGCGACACGTGGTACGGTGAGGTGGCCGGGGGCCCGAACGACACCGGCTACACCTACTTGACGCACGAGGGGGCTATCGTGATCGCCGGGTTGCTCCCGGGCACCTACCTGTTCGACGCGTTCAACAACAACGGCTGGGCGACCACGGTCGCGGTCGGAACGGTGACGATCACGGACAGCAATATGCTGGTCGTGCTCGACTTCGTCCGGGAGTACGTGCTGACCGTTCACGCGGTCGGGCTTCCCTCCGGAGTGCCGTACGCATTCGACTTCGACAGCACCTCAGGAGGGTACGGAGAGCTCGTCGGGACGTACTCGGGCTGGTTCAACCTCACGCTCCCCGCGCTCGACTACACCTGGAGCGCGGCCGCCGGAGGTTTCCTCGCCATCCCCTCGAGCGGTGTGGAGTCGCTGAGCGGCAACGAGACGATCACGATCACGTTCGAGCCGGCCGCGACGCTGATCTTCAGCGAAACCGGACTTCCGAGCGGAAGCGAGTGGACCGTCGGGATCGATCAGTCGGGCACCACGACGCTCTACACCGGAACCGGTCGAACGATCAGCGTCACGATCGCCGCGGGAGACTACTCGTACTCCGTGAGCTCCCTGGGCTACACGGCCAGCCCTTCGTCGGCCTCTGGCACGGCCGCCGCCGGCAACACCACGATCCCGATCGTGTTCGCCACGGCGACGGGGACCCTCACAGGGACGGTCGCGCCGAACAGCGCGACGCTGTGGGTTGATGGCTCCAGGGAAACGCTCGGATCCGGCGGGGCGTTCTCCGTGACCCTCCCCGTGGGCGCCCACTCGGTCGAGGTCACGGCCGCCGGGTACCTGACCTACTTCAACAACGTGACGATCTCGAGCGGCGGCACGACGCCGCTCACGATCAGCCTCACCGCGATCCCTTCCGGCGCAGGGTCGGGCATCGGAACGATGGGCTGGGTGCTCCTCGCCGTGTTGGCCGCCGTCGCAGTCGCCCTGCTCGCGACCACGCTCGTCTTTGCTCGCCGCGCTCGCCGGCCGCCGCCGCCGTCCCCGTACGCCGGGACGGTTGGGGTGGCCCCGGGCGTCCCGCCGCCAGCGGGTCAGCCTCCGGCCTGGCAGGAGACGCCCCCTCCGCCACCGGGGCGGTCGTGAGCCGCACCGCGGCACCGGCCGCGGCGACCTCCCGTCGGGCGCGGCACCGGTAGGGCGGAAGGGACCCGACATGTGTCGGGTCCAAGCTAATCCATCGCGAGGCCTTGAGCCTCCAGGAGGAGGACGGATGACGGGGTTCGTCGAGGAATGGGAAGTACGACTGGGAGCGGGTCTCGCGGCGTTCTCCCGCCGCTACCCCGACATTGTCTATAGTGCCCGCCCGCTCGGGTTTCGGTGGGCGATTCGATGCTCGGGCCCGCCCGAGTCGCTCGCACAGCTGCGGGAATCTTCGGCACTGCGCGCCCCTCGCACCGAGCCCGGAGCGCGATCCGACTCCTCGTTCGTGTTCACCTACGGTCCGACCTCCGCCGAGGTCTCTCTCATTCGAAAGCTCGCAGAGGCGGGAGGCTTTGTGCTGCCCCCGATGGTCGTGCGTCAGGGAGAGATGCGAGTGCGACTGCTCGTGGAGGGCCGTTCCGGAACGGGGCCGGCTCCCGCTGGAGCCTTTCCGATGCGACTCGTCTCGCGGCGGCGCCTGACCGCCGCGCGACTCGAAGAGGAGCTCGAACGTCAGGCTCCCGGGATCCCTCGGCTCACCCCGCGGCAGAGCGAAGTCCTGCTCGAGGCCGTCCGGAGCGGCTACTACGAGGTGCCGCGTCGCGCGAACGTGATGACGATCGCTCGGACCCTCTCGCTCGGGCGGAGCACCGCGGAGGAACATCTCCGAGCGGCCGAGTCGGCGGTCATCCGATCGGCGGCACCGCTCGTAGAGATGTCGCGTTCCGCCGGCGCTGTCGACGGCGGGGAACCCGTCGCTCATTTCGCGCAGTTCTCGTCGGAGCTGGAGCTCTACGTCGATCTGACGCTCCGCGGCGATCGGGTCGCCCAGGTCCGGCTCCTTCGGTCCGCTCCGCGCTCCCGCGTCGTCCGCGACCACCCCCTTCTCTCCCGCATCCTCGAGCACATCCGCACCGGGGCCGACGATCTGCGCGACGTTCCGGTCGATCTCGACGTCAGCCCGTTCGAGCGAGGGGTCCTCGAGGAGCTGCGACGGATCCCGCCGGGCGAGACCCGGACCTACTCGGAGATCGCCCGCCGCCTCGGCCGGCCCGGGGCGGCTCGAGCCGTGGGCAACGCGTGCTCCCACAACCCGGCCGTCGTGGTGATCCCGTGCCACCGGGTAGTGCCCTCCCACGGCGGCATTGGTCGCTACTCGGCGACGGGCGGGACGGCGACGAAGGCGCGGCTCCTCCTCCGCGAAGGAGCGGTGCCTCGGGGGCCGCAAGCCGAAGGAGGGCTTTCGACGGGGTCTGCCTCCTCCCTTCCCTCTCCGAGCCGGCACCAGAAGAAGCGATCGGCCGAGACCCCGGAACGAACGAGGGAAGGTGACCGGTAAGGGCTCGGCGGCCGACGACCGCCCCGGCGGGCCTCCGACGGATCCGGACGGCCAACACGACCTGGTCCTGGTGGTGATCCTCGGGATCCTCTGGGGCGCGGCGTTTCCGGTCATCCGGGCGGGGATTGTGGCGGGCGTGCCTCCGCTCATCTTCGCCTCCGAGCGGTACTTTCTGACTGCGCTCGCGCTCGCACTCATCGCCCTTGCCCTGCGGACGCCCCGACTCACCCGGGCCGGCCTGCTCTCGCCGATTCTGTTCGGCGGTCTCCTCATGATCGGAGCGTACGGAGGGCTGCTCTACCTCGGCGAGCAGACGACCTCGGGAGGCCTCGCGGCAGTCCTTACCGCGTCCGCGCCGCTAGCGAGCGCCCTCATCGGGTACCGCCTCCTGCCCGCGGAGCGCTTCGGCCGTTGGGGAACCGTAGGGCTCGGGGTCGGATTCGTCGGCGTGGCCGTTCTCGTCCTCCCCGGATTGCTCGCGACACGACAGGCCGGGATCGAAGGACCCCTCCTCGTGGTCGCGGCGGTCCTCGCGTTTGCCACGGGCTCGGTCCTCCTTCGCCGAACGTCCCACGTTCCTCCCGGCTTCGGGGTCCTCTCCCTTCAGTTCGCCGTCGCGGGAGCGATGGTCGGGGCCCTGGCCATTCTGGGCGGGGAGTCGGCGACTCTCGGGAACGCATCGGTCTCGCTCCCCGCGCTCGCCTTCCTGGTCGTCTTCCCAGGGATCATCGGCTACACGCTGTACTTCCGGATCCACCACAGCTCGGGACCCACCCGGGCCAACCTCGTGGGCTACGTCAACCCGGTGACCGGCGTGCTGGTCGGCCTGCTGATCTTTGGAGAGACGGTGACGATCGTGGAGATCGCCGGTCTTGCCCTCATCGCCCTCGGGCTGTTCTTGCTGCAGCGGGATCGACGTCCCCGCGCGGTGGAGAGGGATCATCCGACGATCCCACAGGCCGAAGCGACGGGGCCGGAGCCCGGCCCCACGCGCTCGAAGCCGGACTAGACCCGATCGCGCCGTAGAAGGACACGGGGCGGCCGCACGGGGAGGACCCGACGGCGAGCTAGACCCATTCCGGAGCGACCGTGCGCTCGCCTCCGGCGTCCCCCGTGTTGACCGTGGACTTCCTCTCAAGGAGCAGGACGTGGGCTTCGTGAGCCGCGACGGGCATATGCTCGACCCCCCGGGGCACCACGAAGAGCTCTCCCTCGCGTAGCCGGACATCACGGTCCCTCAGGCGCACCGTGAACTCGCCCTTCGTGACGAGGAAGAGCTCGTCCTCGCTCTCGTGACGGTGCCAGACGAACTCTCCTCTCAGCTTGACGATCTTAACGAAGAAGTCATTCACCTCGGCCACGATGCGCGGGGTCCACGTCGTGTCAACCTTGCGGAACTTCTCTTCGAGATTCACCTTCGCGGGTCGCATCGCGCCCCCTCCGTCCGACCCAACGGGGAGCGGCCGGGGCCGAATAACGAAGCGGCGCCGGCCGCGGCGGCCGGGAATGGTCCGGAGGGTAACCGCAGGCGAACACGATGCCGCCCCGTCGTCCGCAGATTCTATCACGGAGAAGCGGAATCGGCCGCGAAGGGGCCCGTCGATGACGCAGAAAGTGACCGAAGTTGTCGGGACGTCGAAGGAAGGATTCGCGAGGGCCGCGGAGAACGCCGTCGCGACCGCCGCGAAGACCGTGCGGAACCTGAAATGGTTCCGGGTGACCGAGCTCGAGGGTAGCATCAAGGACCAGAAGGTCGTCGAGTACCACGCGACCGTCAAGATCTACTTCGACCTCGAAAGCTAGGGGTCTTGCGCGCTCGGTGGCAG